>CANRNP010000045.1 GCA_947632015.1 uncultured Clostridia bacterium
CGCTATTTGCTCGGAAAGGGCTTTGAGCACGATACCGTTCGCGCGGCGCTCGAAGCGTTCGGCGCCGGAGAGGACGACGCATGAAAAGGGTTTTTCTCAGTGAGACCGCTTCGACGAACGACTATATCCGCCGTTATCTTGGCGGAGGAGAAAACGTCGTCGTCTGCGCGCGGCGGCAGACGGAGGGCAGGGGGACGAAGGGACGCTCCTTTTCCTCCGAAGATGGGGGCGTGTACCTCTCGGCGCTCACGTTTTATGAGAATTTGCCCGCGGAAAGAGCCTTTACGATCATGGCGCACGCCGCGGTCGCGGTCTGCAAGACGGTCGGATCGTTCGGGCTCTGCCCCGAAATCAAGTGGTGCAACGACGTACTCGTCGGCGGAAAGAAGATCGCGGGCATCCTCATCGAAAACGCTCTTTCGGGCGGCTTTGTGCGTTCGAGCATCGTCGGGATCGGGCTGAACGTCTTAAATCCGCTCACGGGGCTCGAAGAGATCGCGGTGGGGATGAAAGATCTTCTCTCCCGCCCACCCGCGGCGGAGACGGTGCGGGACCTTCTCATCGAAAATTATATTGCCCCGTCCGAATTTTCCGATTATCTCGGCTATGTCCGTTTTTTGGGGGAACAAGTGCTCGTCAGAGAAGGGGAGAGAAGCTATCCCGCGGTCGCGCGCGAGATCCTTCCCGACGGGCGGCTTCTCATTGAGGAGCGGGGGGAACGGCGCGTTCTCTCCGCGGCGGAAATATCCTTCGGGGCTTGGAGGCGGTCATGAAATATTCTTATTCTATCGCGGCGATCCGCGCGGCGGACGAAGCGGCGGTCAAACGGGGGGTAACTTCTTCCGAACTCATGGAGCGCGCGGGGAAGGCGCTCGCGGAGCACGTCCTTCTCACCATGAAAGAGAAAAAGATCGCGGACGTGCTCTTCGTCTGCGGCGGGGGAAATAACGGCGGGGACGGCTTTGTTGCCGCCCGCTATCTGCACGGACAGGGCGCGGACGTCGCCGTGCTCTGCCTTTCGGGGAAATTTTCGCACGACTGCGCGGAAAACGCCAAAAAATACGGCGGCGTGCTCTTCGGAAGGATTCCAAGAAGGCGGTACGCCTTGATCGTGGACTGTCTCTTGGGCACGGGGCTCAAATCGGCTCCTTCGGGCGAAGCCGCCGCGCTCATCGGGTATATCAACGACAGCGGCGCCTATGTGATCGCCTGCGATCTTCCGAGCGGGCTCTCCGAGAACGGGATCGCCTATTCCCCCTGCGTAAGGGCGGATAAAACGCTTACGGTCGGCGGCATGAAGAGCGCGCTTCTTCTTGCCGACGGCGCCGACGTCGCGGGGGAGATCGCCCTGCTCGACATCGGGCTCTCTCCCGAAGGAGGCGTAGAAGTGTGGGAGAGCGGCGACGTAAAAAAGCTCTTCCCGCCCAAAAAGTCTCATTCCAACAAGGGAAATTACGGGAGCGTTGCCGTTCTCGCGACCTGTAATACCCTCGGAGCGCCTCTGCTTGCGGCGGGTGCGGCGCTCAGGTCGGGCGCGGGCTATACCGATATTTACATGACTTCTTCGTCCGTCCCCTGCGATAACGCGGAAAAGCTCGCGTTCTTCCGAACGGCGGACGAACTTCACCGCGTACTGTGCGCCGCGAAATATCCCGCCTGCCGCTTTTCCTTCTACGACGGGGAGCCCATTTTCGCCGAGGCGGTCGCCTTCGGCATGGGCGCGGGCGTGGGGGAGCCCCAGCGCGAGACAGTCGTTTCCCTTCTCGAAGGTTACGGGGGCACGCTCGTGCTCGACGCCGACGCGCTGAACAATATCTCCTTCTATGAAATGCTCCCTCTTCTAAAAAAGAAAAAATGCCGCGCCGTTTTCACGCCGCATATCAAGGAGTTTGCCCGCCTCACAAAAAAGACGGTGGAGGAAGTCTTGGCGGGAAGCGTCGGACTTGCGGAGGCGTTTGCGAAGGAATACGGCGTTACCGTCGTGCTCAAAAACAACCGCACGGTGATCTCCGACGGGGTGCGGACGGCGATCAATACGGCGGGCTCCCCCGCGCTTGCAAAGGGCGGGAGCGGCGACGCGCTCGCGGGGCTTCTCGCAGGCATCTGCGCGCGGGGCGCGGACCCCTTCGAAGGAGCGTGCGCCGCCTGTTATCTGCTCGGCACGGCGGGCGAACTCGCGGAAAAGGAGTTCGGGCAGTATTCCGCGACGGCAGAGGACGTCATCGGGCTTCTGCCGCGGAGCATCCTCTCCCTTTAAGCGTAGCCAAACAGCCTCACGACGACGGAACAAAGGAGCAATATACTCCCCGAAATGACATAATAAAGGGGGAAAAGGGTAAACAGGCTCATCAGGAGAAGGACGCTTCCGCTCGCGAAAAAGGGGCGGGCGTTCGTCTTGGAGAAGGCGCTCTTTAACTTTTGCTTCCCCGTTTTTCGGGGGATCTCGCCGCAGATCAGCGGATCGGGCGTGGTTCCCGTGCGGGTGAAGAGGGCGTAGATCTCGTCGCCGCACTGCGCCTTTATGCCGAAGGTGCGGATGAGCTTTACGGCGTCCTCGGTAAGGGAATTGCAGGCGAGGGAGAAATCCTTTCCGAAGTTTCGGATAAGGTTTGCGACGGCGTCCGCTCCGACGGGCTCCATCGTGAACAGCGGGATCAAGGGCAAATCGTCCACGCGGAGGACGTCTCCTTCGCAGTGGGCGTTTTTTTCTTCGGCGAGGAAGGCGGCGATCAGAGCCGCGCGTACCCGTTCGGGCTTTTCGAGCGCCAAATGGAGCATGAGGGCTTCGCGGGCGTCGTGCTCCCGTTTGCCCAGAATCTTTTTCTGCCTCTTTCGCAGAAGAAACAGGGCGGAGAGCGCCCCGACGGCAAAAAAGACAAGCGTCGCCGTGAGGAGAGAGAGCCAGAGCGCGGCGCGGTAAAAGCGCAGAAGGGAGAGCGCGAGCACGAAGGCGGAAAAAGCGTAAAAGAGGATGTCGGAGAGGACGGCGAAGCTGAATTTGTTCATGCCATGATTTTTGACTGTTTTTTTGTTTTTAGTCTTGAAAAAACGGAAAAGATATTGTATAATGAAATCATGAGGGTGGCATTATTCGGGGGATCGTTCGATCCCGTGCATTCGGAGCATGTGCGGCTTGTGCGGGCGGCGATCGCACAGTTGGATCTCGATCGGGTGATCGTTATGCCCTCCTATCGGGCGCCCCACAAACGGGATGGGGCGAGCGCCGACGGCGGGGAACGGCTTGAAATGTGCCGCCTTGCGTTCGAAAACGAGCCCAAAGCAGAGGTAAGCGATTTCGAGCTGAATGAGGCAGGCACGAGCTATACCTATCTTACCTGCCGCCATTTTGCCGAGCGGTTTCCAAACGCGCAACGTTTTTTTCTCGTCGGCGCGGATATGCTTGAAAATTTTTTCGAGTGGCGGGAACCGGACGACATTCTGAAACATGTTACGCTCGTCGCCTGCGACCGGGGCGGGAGCGACGTCTCGCGCCTGCACGAGCGGTTTACGGCACGCTTCAACGCCGATTTTCTCGAATGCGCCTTTTGCGGGGGAGATGTCTCCTCGACCGACATCCGCGTCGCGCTCGCCTTCGGGAAGGAGCCTTCCACGCTCGATAAAAAGGTGCTTCAGTATATCCTCGGACGGGGGCTCTATACTTACGGCGCCGCGCGCGCGCTCGTCCTGGAAAAACCGGAGCGGAGGGAGCACAGCTACCGCGTGGCGCTGCTCGCCTGCCGCAGGGCAAGATCGGTCGGGGTCCCTTTCGGACAAGCGCTCCTTGCCGCGATGCTCCACGACTGCGGGAAGTACGTCCCCGCCGACAGCCCGCTTTTGTTCCATTTCTCGCCTCCCGATGACGTGCCGCCGCCCGTCTTGCATCAGTACACGGGCGCCTATCTCGCGGAACACTGCTTCGGCATAGACGACGAGGAGATCCTGAGCGCCATCCGCTATCATACGAGCGGGCGCGAGAATATGGGCACGCTCGAAAAGCTCCTCTTCCTTTCCGATCTTTTGGAAGAGAGCAGGACGTTCGATGGGGTGGAGGAGCTCCGCGCCCTCTTTTGGCAGGATCTCGACCGATGTCTCGTGCGGGCGCTCGACTATCAGGTGCGCTATCTGCGGGAGACGAAAAAGCCGCTCTATCCGCTCACTTTGCGCGCCGCGGAGTGGTATTCCGCACGCGAAATCAAGAAAAAGTAGTGTTTGCATAGTACTATGTCAGACATAATAAGTAAAAAAGAGGATAATTTTATGGAAAGTAAGGATTTAGCACTCGAATGTTGCAAAGCGCTTGCCGCGAAAAAAGGCGAGGACATCGTGATTCTCGACGTCAGCGAGCAGACGGTCGTCTGTTCTTACTTCGTGATCGCCAGCGGGAAGAGCACGACGCAGGTGCGCGCGCTCGGTGACAACGTGGAAGAAGAACTGAAAAAGAAGTTCGAGCTTTACCCCGTCCGCACGGAGGGGCTCCGCGAGGGGCGCTGGGGGGTGCTCGATTACGGCGACGTCGTCGTGCACATCTTCAACGAGGAGAGCCGCTTGTTCTACTACCTCGAACGGCTCTGGGACAGCGGTCAGAATGTTACAAAGTATGAGGAATAATATGAAACGGTTTGTTTTAGTTCTTTTCTCCTTTGCCGCGCTATCGGCGGTGGCGGCGTTTTCCGGCTGTGAAGGGGGCGGAAATACCTTTTCCGGCTACGACGGGGCGCGCTCTTATTCCGTGGGTAACGGAACCGCCGGGGGGATCTCCTCGATCGAAATCGAATGGGTCGCGGGCAGCGTCGCCGTGCGAGTTTCCCAAAGCGCGACGCAAATTTCCTTTTCCGAGACGTCTGTCTCGCAGGGCGATTCCCTGAAACTGCATTACCGCGTGAGCGGCGGGAAGCTCGATTTGAAGTTCGCCGCCTCGGAAGCGAAGTATCCCGCGGGGTTTTCCAAGGACCTCACCGTCACCCTTCCCGCAAGCGTTCAGCTCTCCGTTTTGGAGATCGAGACGGCGTCGGGGAGCGTCGCGGTCGATGGCGTACGGGCGCGGGAGATCGACGTGGACGCCGAAGATTCCTCCGTTTCGGTCAGCGGCTGTACGTTTTCAAAGAGTGAGGTCTCGACCGAGGGGGGCGACGTCACCTATACCCTCGCGGACGAGGGCTTCCGCTGTGAATTCGATTCCCGCAGGGGAAGCGTGTTCGACGAGTTCGGCGCAGAACAGAGCGGCAAGATCTACACCTACGGAAACGGCGGGATCGAGATCAAGGTCGAGACCGTTTCGGGGCAGCTTTGGCTCAAACGCAAATAAGGGCTTTTTTAAGCGAGAAAAAGCGGAGAAAGAGGACGCCGGGTCGGCGTCCTCTTTGCATAAGGAAAGAAGTTAGCGGAAACTGATCTCTTTCGGCTCGGAATATTCCTTTTTCGGGCGCTTTTTTTTGCGCTCGACGAGGAAATAAACGGGTTCCGTCTGTTTTTCGGGGATCTTCGGCGGCTCCGGCGGCAATTTTTT
Source organism: uncultured Clostridia bacterium (assembly GCA_947632015.1). GTDB lineage: Bacteria > Bacillota > Clostridia > Christensenellales > Borkfalkiaceae > Gallimonas. The sequence continues at coordinate 5,507 of CANRNP010000045.1, forward strand.
GAAGAGCGTGCGGTAGCCCAAGCGGGCGAGCTTTGCCGCATGGACGATTGAAAACAGGAGCAAAAAGATCGTAACACACCAGAAAAAGCCCTGTGATTGCGCGGAGAGAAGTTGCATACATGCAGTATATCGCCCGTGTGATGTCATAAAAGAGGAAGATTTTGCATACTTTCGAATTTTTTGGAGAATATCATTTTTATGGCAGAAGAAATGGTGCTCACAGCGGCGGAAGCGGCGGAATTCGGCGAATTCAAGCGGGCGAGGCGGGAGACGGAGATCTCGTTCACCTTGAAGCGGCTGATCGTGGACGCTTCCCGCCGGGAGACCGACCGCGCCGCGCTCAAAAAGGCGTGCGAAGTCGCGGCAAAATTAAGCGCGGCGGGGGTGTTGGTTGCGCCCGTTCACGTTGCCGCCGCGCGGAAACTGCTCTCAAAGAGCGGGATCCCCGTCTGCTGTCTCATCGGCGGCACGGGGGAGAGCCTGACATCGGTCAAAAAGATCGAGGCGAAAAAGGCGATCAGGCAGGGGGCGAAGGAAGTCCGCCTCGTGCTCTGCTATTCCCAGCTCATAAGCGGCGGAATCTCCTATCTGAAACGCGAGGTTAAGCGGTTGCGTCGCGCCGTACGCAAGGGCACGCTCGTCGTTTCCCTCGAAGATCATTCGCTCGGCGAGGCGGAGGTATCGCTCGGCGTGCGCGCCGCGGTCGCGGGGAAGGCGAACGCCGTGTGCGTGCGCGGAGAGACTTCCCTCGTTTTGCGTGCGGGAGAGGAGAGCGCGGGCAGGGTGCAGGTGGAAGTTTCGGGCGTGGAAAACGCCGAACAGCTCCGCCTTCTCATCAAGGCGGGCGCGGTACGGGCAACCACGGGCAAGGGAGAGCAGATCGCCGAGGAGCTCTACGCCGCCTGCGAAGAAAGTTTCAAACGTCCCGCTTCGCCCGAACGAGAAGAGCGAGCGCCGTGAGCGGCAACAGGGCAGACGCGGCGACGGCGCTCAGCCCCGTGTGAAAGTCCGGAAAGGAAAAGGCAAAGGCGAAGAAGAAGGAACAGAGCGTTCCGCCGAGCGGACCCAGGAGGAGGGGAGACAGCCCCAGCAGGGTGAAAAAGACGCTCAGAAGAAGGGGAAGAAGGGGTTTGCGGAAGAGAAGAGAGAGCAAAAAGCCCATCAAAAGATGTACGAGCAGGGAGAGGAGCATGAACGCGGCTCCGAGCAGGACTGCGCAGGGAAATTCCGCCGCGATCGCGGAGTTCGGCGTCGCCGCGATCACCGTGCCGCGCCCGCCCAGGAAGCAGAGGACGAGACCCGCGCAGACCCCCGTCAAAAGTACCGTGAACAGGGCGGCGCAAAGAAGGTCCGAAAGAAACCGTTTCAAACAATATCCCGTCCGTCCGCAGGGCAGAAGCATGGTGAACTTGCTCTGCCCGTTTTGCTGTTCCGACGGCAGACGCCACGCCGTGCGCGCCGTAAGCGCGAGGGAGCAGACGCCGCCGCAAAGGGAGAGCAGAAACAGGAGAGCCGCGGACGGGTTTTTGAGGTCGGCGGGCGGAAGAAAGAAGGGGAAGGCTTCCGTTTCGGCAAATTCCGTTTTGCCCGCTTCGAAGAGCTTCAAGACATTTGCGGTGCGAAGAAGTTCCTTTTTTTGCCGTTCGAGCGAAGCGATCAGCCCATCGTCCGTCGAGCGGTCTCCCCGGTACAGCGCGATCATCCGCTCGATCTGCGCGATCTCTTCGCTTACCCTTTCGGCTTGCAAAGCATAGGAGCGCTGATCCGTTACGGCGTATATCGTCCTTTCGTCCGGGCTTACGGGCTCGGAAGCTACCGCATAACATAAAAAGGCGAGCATGACAAGCAGAAGGACGCCGGACAAGACGAGGCAGAGCGGAGAGCGAAAAAACTTTTTGAGTTCACAGAAGTAAAATTTCACGGGGTTTTCTCCAAAAAGCGGTATTCGAGTTCGCCGCCAACCCTCAGATCGGTAAAATCGAGGGAGTGCTTCAAGAGGGCGGCGCGGAATTCTTCCGCCGACCAGAGCACGGAGACCTCCGTGCCCGAACAGACCGCTCCGTCGCCGCTGAAAATCGCCGCGACCTCCTCCGCACGGGCGCGCGCGGAAAAGCGGAGGCGATACAGCCTTTTCGGACTTCCCGAAAGTGCGACCTCTCCCGCGATCTGCCCGTCGGAAAGAAGAAGGGCGCGGTCGCAGAGGGCTTCGAGTCCGGCAAGATCATGCCCCGAAATGAGCACGGTCACCCCCCCGCTCCCGCAACTCCCGTACGGCGCTCCGAAGGGACGCCGCGCTTTCGGGATCGAGCATGGAAGTCGGCTCGTCGAGCAGAAGAAGGCGGGGAGACTTCAACAAAACGGCGAGCAGACATCCCTTTTGCCTCATGCCGGAGGAGAGCGCCGAAACTTTGCGGGGAAGGGCTTCCTCCATGCCGAGGAGGGAGACGAGGTCGGAAGAGATCTTTCCGCCCGTCAGCGCGGCGAAGGTTTGCAGATTCGCAAGCAGCGTTTCGTCGGGAAAAAGAGCGGGATATTCAATGAGCGCGCCGAGCTCCCGCATGCACGCCCGCCGCTCCCGCCGCCTGTCCTTTCCGAAGAGCACGATCTCGCCCTCGCGGTAGTCCCATAGCCCCGAAATACATTTGAGAAGGGAGGACTTCCCCGCGCCGTTTTTGCCCGCGAGCCCTACGATCTCGCCCTCTTCGATCGTAAAATTTACGCCGCGCAAAATCTCCTTTCCGCCCTTCCGTTTCGCAAGGGAACGAACGGTGAGCGCGGCGCTCATGAAACCTCCGCGGCGGAAAAGGTGACGACGCCGTCTTTTCCGTAGGTCAGGGTGAGGCGCATGGATGCAGCCGCGCCCTGCCATGAAAGATCCAGCGCGCCGTCCTCTTCCGTGAGGGTGAAACGCCCCGTTTTTTCGTAAAATTCCCGGAATGCGGAGAGGGGCGCTCTTGCCCTGCACGGTTCGCCCTCATAACCGCTGTATTCCCCGCCGTAATCGAGCAGGTGGAGGGGGACGAGGCATCGGACGCCGTCGATCCACCCGATGGGCGCAGTAAAAATGTAACTTCCGCCGTCCCGATGGACATAGTAATAGTGGAGCGCGCCTTCCGCGTCCGTCTTTTCGAGCACGAGGACATCCTCATAGACCGCCGCGTCGACCGACGCCGTGCCGAAGTCGTAACCGTCGATCTGCGATTTGAGCTCCGCGAGGGAACTTTCCGCCAAAAAATAGGTAAAGTCGCCGCCGGGATATGCCTTTTCGAACTTTACGGGAAGGATCATGGAATCGTTGTCCAGCAGGCAACGCGCCCGCACGCGGTCTACCTCACCGCTGCAACCCGCCGCGGCGAAAAACATCGCCGCAAAAGCCGCGCAACCCAAATGCCATTTTGCCGATCTGTGCTTCATCTTCCTTTCCTCCTTCGATAATAAGACGAACGGGAAGGAGATTTTGCTCCCCCGATCCCGCAAAAAATGCAAAAATTCCGCGCGCGGCATGCGAAATTTTCTTTTCCCGTTTCAATTTCCGTAAAAAGGGTGAAAAATGCTTTGATTTTTTCTTGAAATAATGTAAAATAGCTAAGGAAAAATCTCTCTATTTACGGAGCGTATATGGGACTGTTCAGTTTTTTGGCGAGCGGCGACAGCCGCAAAAGTTTGAAGAAACTCGATAAAATGGCGATCGAGGTGGAAAAGCTCGAACCGAAGTATCAGGCGATGAGCGACGGGGAATTGCAAGGACAGACGGCGATCTTCAAAGAACGCCTTGCAAAGGGCGAGACGCTCGACGACATCATGTTCGACGCCTTTGCCGCCCTTCGCGAAGCGAGTTGGCGGGTCCTCGGCATGAAGCATTTCCACGTGCAGATCATCGGCGGCATCTGCCTCTTCCAGGGGCGCATCGCCGAAATGAAAACGGGGGAAGGCAAGACCCTTGTCGCCACCCTTCCCGCCTATCTCGAAGCCCTTTCGGGGCGGGGCGTGCATATCGTTACCGTCAACGACTACCTCGCCCGCCGCGACGCGGAATGGATGGGCAAAGTCCATAAGTTCATGGGGCTCACCGTCGGCGTCGTCGTCCCCGGCATGGACGACGACCTCAAACGTAAGGCGTACCAGAGCGACATTACTTACGGCACGAACAATGAGTTCGGTTTCGACTATCTGCGCGATAATCTCAAATCCGATCTCCGCCTCATGGTCCAGCGGGAACTCAACTTCGCGATTGTCGACGAGGTGGACTCCATCCTCATCGATGAAGCGAGAACGCCGCTCATCATATCCGGCAGGGGTGAGCAGTCGTCCGCCCTCTACGAGCAGGTCGATAAATTCGTCCGCACCCTCGTGGGCGGGTTCGACGACGACTTGAAGGACATGGAGAGCGAGAAGCGCGGCAGACGGGATAAGCAGGCGGGGGAAAGAAAACTCGCCAAAGCGGAAGAGCTGCAATGGGACTACGTCATCGAACGGAAAGACAAGCAGGTGCAACTCACCGAGTACGGCGCGGAAAAGGCGGAAAAATGGTTCAACATCGACAACGTCGCCGATATTTCCCACCTTACCCTCAACCATCACATCCAACAGGCGTTGAAAGCGCATAAACTCTTCCACCGCGACGAGGAATACATGGTCATCGGCGACGAGATTATCATCGTCGACGAATTCACCGGGCGCCAGATGATCGGCCGCCGCTATTCCGACGGTTTGCACCAGGCGATCGAGGCGAAGGAAGGGGTCAAGATCCGCGAGGAGAACAAGACCTACGCGACCATCACCTTCCAGAACTATTTCCGTCTCTACCGCAAACTTTCTGGCATGACGGGTACCGCCAAAACGGAAGAGGGCGAATTCCGCACGATCTATTCCCTCGACGTTATCGAGATCCCCACGAACAAACCCGTCAAGCGCGTAGATCTGCCCGACAAGATCTTTTCGACCGAAGAGGGGAAGAAGAAAGCGATCGTGCGCGAGATCGTGGAGCGGCACGAAAAGGGTCAGCCCATTCTCGTGGGTACCGTCTCCGTCGATAAGTCGGAAGAGATCTCCCGCCTTCTGCGCCGCAACGGGATCCAGCACAACATCCTCAACGCGAAGAACCACGAGCGCGAGGCCGAGATCGTCGCGCAGGCGGGAAGGTTCGGCGCCGTTACCATTTCCACAAACATGGCAGGGCGCGGAACGGATATTTTGCTCGGCGGCAATCCCGAATATCTCGCGAAGAAGCGCCTCCGCGAGGAGGGCATAGACCATGAAACGATCGAGCTCGCCACGAGCTACGCCGAGGTGGACGAGGCGACGCTCGCCGTGCGCGAACGCTACGCCAAGCTCTTCGACATGTACAAACAGCAGACCGACGAGGAGAAGGCGAAAGTCATCGAGGCGGGCGGGCTCTGCATCATCGGCACCGAGCGGCACGAAGCGCGCCGTATCGATAACCAGCTCCGCGGCAGATCGGGCAGACAGGGCGACGTCGGCACTTCCATCTTCTTCATCTCCCTCGAAGACGACCTTATGAAGCGGTTCGGCGGAGAGCGCATGAAGGGCATCTACGAACGCTCCAAATTGCAGGAGGACGAATGCCTCGAAGCGAAGATCCTCTCCAACCTCATCGAATATGCCCAAAAGCAGATCGAGGGCAGGCACTTCGGCGCGCGGAAGAGCGTTTTGCAGTACGACGACGTGATGAACAAACAGCGTATGCTCATCTATGCCGAACGCATGAAAGTGCTGAAAGGGGAAAACGTTCACGACCAGATCCTGAAATATATCCCCGATTATGCGGCGAGCGTCATTCACGGCGCGGTGAACGCGGAGGACGCGCCCGAAAAGTGGAACGAGGACGACCTCAACACCGCGCTCGAACAGAAACTTCTTCCCGAAGGGACGAAGTACATCACTCGCGAGAAGCTCGAAAAATGGGATTATCCCACGGCGCTCAAAAAGATCACGGCGCGGACGGAAAAGGCGTATGAAGAGAAGATCGCGCGCTTGAAGGAAGAGACGGGGATTGACTTCTCCGATGTGGAGCGGCAGATCCTTCTGCGTAACGTCGACCGCAACTGGATCGACCATATCGACGCGATGGATCAGCTCCGCAAAGGGATCGGGCTCCGCGCTTACGGACAGACCGACCCCGTGATCGCCTATAAACAAGAGGGCTCGGCAATGTTCAACGAGATGATCGAACGCATCCAGACGAACACGGTCGCCATGCTCTTGAAGGTGCGCGTGGAAGTGCGCCAGCAGCCCGCGCAACGGGTAATGCCCACCATTCCCCAGTCTCAGCAATCGCAACAGGCGCAACAGGCGGCGCCGCAGGAGAATGCGGCACAGCCCGCGGCTCCCGCCGCAGAGCCTAGCTCGCCCCGGTCGCTCCGCGGCGTTGAAACGCAGGGGATGCAGATCCCGACGGCTGTAGACGTGGACAGCTTAAAGACGAGCGGATCGAGCAAGTTCAATCCCGCCTCCATGCCGAGCAAGAAGAAGATCGGACCGAACGACCCTTGCCCCTGCGGCAGCGGGCTCAAATACAAGAAGTGCCACGGGAAGCCGTTTTAAGGATTTCGAACGATTCTTTGCTCCTCCGCTCCCTTCGGGGCGTCGTCGTAAATAAATCGTTCGAGGAAATGTGCTATTTCGGTTTAACTTGTTTGTTCTCTCGTTCGCGTTGAAGGGCAAGAAGGCAAAAGTGTTTGCCAAATTGTGGCGCGTAGCGAAGAAGCGTGGTTCTTCTCGCGCCATGAATCTTGCCCCCTCCTTAGGAGGGGGTGTCGCGGTGCCGTTCTCTCAACAGCCCTGCGGGCTGTGAGGGGCACCGCG
>CANRNP010000046.1 GCA_947632015.1 uncultured Clostridia bacterium
ACAAAGGTATTCGTGGGCGACGGCTATATCACGGCGCATTTTCGTTTGGGGAACGCGGCAGAGGTCGAGAACGTCAGGCTTGAAGAAATGAAAACAGCGCTTGAACACATTTTCGGTGTTCAAACGCTATCACCATTGGCGCAGAAAGAGGGATTCGAACCCCCGTATACATTCCTGCATAACACGATTTCGAATCGTGCGCGTTCAACCGCTCCGCCATTTCTGCAAGCCCTTTTATTTTAGCCTCTTTTTGTCAAAAAAGCAAGCGTTTTCCAAGCAATTTTTCGGATTTTGTTTCAGCGATTGCAATCTGCCCAAAAATATGGTATAATCTACCCGTATAACCTTGAAAAATTTACCCAACATAGAGAGGAAAATTATGTGTACCGCCATCTCCTATTCGACGAAAGATCATTACTTCGGCAGGAATCTCGATCTGGAATATTCCTACCGCGAAGAAGTCACCGTGGTGCCGCGGAACTTCCCGTTCGTATTCCGCAGAGCCGGCGAACAGAAAACCCATTATGCGCTCATCGGCATGGCGTATGTACAAGACGGCTATCCGCTCTTCTATGACGCGGTGAACGAAAAGGGGCTTGCCGCCGCGGGGTTGAATTTCCCTGAAAGCGCCGTCTATTTCCCCGAAAAGAGCGGAATGAAAAACATCGCGCCCTTCGAGTTGATCCCGTATCTCCTTGCGCAATGCGCGACCGTCGGGGAGGCAAAGGAACTCCTCCGCACAGTCAACCTTGCCGCGATCCCGTTCAGCAAAGAATTGCCGCTCACCCCGCTCCACTGGATGATCTCCGACAAAACCGCCTCGATCGTTGCGGAGAGCGTGGAGGACGGACTGAAAATTTACGACGATCCCGTCGGTGTGATGACGAACGATCCGCCCTTCCCCATGCAAATGAACCGCCTTGCGGACTATATGGCGCTCTCCGTCGAACCGCCGCAGAACCATTTCGCAAAGGGGCTCCCGCTCAGACCTTACAGCCACGGAATGGGGGCGATAGGGCTTCCGGGCGACCTTTCTTCCGCCTCGCGCTTTGTCAAAGCCGCCTTCACGCGCAACAACTCCCTCTGCGGCGAGAGCGAAGAGGAGAGCGTGAGCCAGTTTTTCCATATCCTCGATTCGGTGGAACAACAGCGCGGCTGCGTAAAGCTCAACGACCGCTATGAGATCACCGTCTATGCCTCCTGCTGTAACACGGACAAGGGAATTTATTACTATAAGACCTACGACAATTCCCGCATCCACGGCGTCGATCTCCGCCGCGAGGATCCGGAAGGGAAGGAGCTCGTCCGTTATCCGCTCATCGAACATGAACCGATCGAGATTCAGAATTAAAGCGTCGCCCGCGGCAGAATACAAGCCGCGGGCGTTCTCTCGCTTGACGGCTTTTTTCAAACATGTTATAATACTGCGGAAAGGAGAAAAAAGACGATGAAAGTGTTATGGAAACAGCGCAACAGCAAGATGTGCGCGGTGTGCGGGTTAGACAATCCCTATGGGGTGCGCGCGCCCTTTTACAGCATGGAGGACGGAAGCGTGATGTCCCTCTTCCGCTTCCGCGAGGAACACCAGAGCTACCCCGGACGGGTTCACGGCGGGCTGATCTCGGCGATGCTCGACGAGATGGGGCTGAGGGCGCTCTGGGCGAAAGAGGGGGGAGAGTTCACCTACGGCGTCACCCTTTCCTTGGAGACGAAATACCGCAAACCCGTGCCCTACGGCGCCGACCTCGTCGGAAGAGGGGAGATCGTAAGGGAGAGCGGGAACTTCCTCACGGCGGAGTGCGCCATTCTGCTCCCCGACGGTACCGTGCTCGCGCAGGCGACGATCAAATACTTAAAACTCACCCCGCAGCAGATCCAGGCGGGCGTGAACGAACACGAGGAGATGTGCTATCTCATCGAGGACGGCGTGAAAGAGATCCCCTTCGGAGCCGCCGCATGAATTATACGCTGATAACGGGCGCCTGCGGCGGCTTGGGAAGCGCGTTCGTAACCGTCCTCGCGGGGCGGGGCGAGCCGCTCTTTCTCACGGGACGGGACGAGAACAAACTCTCCCGCCTTGCCGAAAGTCTCCGCGCGCAGTTTTCGGGGCTTGCCGTGGAATACTTCCCCTGCGATCTTTGTGACGAGCGCTCCCGCCGCCGTTTTTTTGCCTATTGCGACGGCGTGAACGCCCGTTTTCTGCGTCTCGTCTATGTGGCGGGCGCGGACGTGCAGAAGGGGTTCGAACGCTATACCGAAGAAAAGCTCGTGATGCAGACGCGGGTGAACTTCGAGGGCGCGGTCTCCATGATCCGCGCCGTCATGGCAAGGAGCGATCTCGACGGCAAAACCGAATTCCTGTGCGTCGGGAGCGTTTCTGGGATCTATCCCATGCCCTATTTCGCCCTGTACAGCGCCACAAAGCGGGCGCTCTGGCAGTTCTGCGCGGGGCTGAGAGAGGAGTTGAAGGGCAGGGCGAAGGTCACCTGCGTGCAACCGGGCGCCATTCCCACCCGCGAGGACGTGAAACGATCTATCGCGGCGCAAGGGCTTTGGGGGAAACTTGCCGCGCTTCCGCCCGAAAAAGTTGCCGCAAAGAGCTTAAAAGCGGTAGAAAAAAACCGACGCTCGGTCGTCGTCGGTTTTTGGAACAAGGCGATGCGGATCTTTACGGCGCCCATCCCGCTCTCCCTCAAAATGAAATTCATCGCCGCAAAGTGGAGCAAGACGGAAAAGGACGCCTTTTGATCATTTTTTGTTCTTGTATTCCTCTTCTTCCTCCGGCGTGGAGAAGGAAAAGCCGATCTTCGGGTTATATTCCGTGATCGTCCTGATAAAATCTTCGTACCAGCTGTCTTTGACGACGATCACGGTGTACTTCGTCTTGAAATCGTCGAAATAGACGGCGAGTTTATTCAGTCCTTTGAACAAATGCACCGAGTAGATCTGCTTTAAGTCGTACTTCTGCTTAATGAAGCCGAACTGCACGATGAGCTGTTTCGGCGTGATGAGATATTGCGAGCGGATGAGCATCGACACGATGAGCGCCGCCAAAAACACGCTTACAAAGAAGAGGATGACATACTGGATCCAGCCGTAGACGTTTCCAATGTCCTCTTTGAGGAAGTTGACGAACCGCCACAGCGTGAGCGAAAACCCCGCCACGCAGAGGACGAGCCCCACGCCGAAGAGCAGGAGCATGAGAGGCGTAAATTTGAAGGGGAAGCGCGTTTTGTTTTCCATACCGACAGTATAAAACATCGCAAGCAAAAAATCAAGCGTTTGCGCTACGAAAAAAATTCCGCCGCGGGACAAACAAGGGGCGGAAAGAGGTTGAATTTCTTTCAAATTTTTGTTATAATAAGATCAAACCTACGGAGGACGACATGATCAAAGTTATCAAACAGGGCGTTTATTACATGGAAGGACGGCTCGTGAAGGAGAGCGAGGCGTTCATGACTTCGGATAAGAAGGAAATTGCCGAAAAGAACACGGTTACATACGGAATTCTGTCGGCGCATTCCAAGAGCATGGGCGAAACGCTCGCATTCAAGCCCGACGCGGTGTTTTTCTGCGGGGAGACGGATGTTCTGCGCACCCTCGACTTTGTGGGGATGAAGGAATTCCCCGTTCCGACCTACCTCTTCGATGGGCTCTTCGACTGCGATTTTCTGCGCTCGGCGGCAAAGAAATGGGGCGGCGTTTCCGTTCCCGACGGTCTTGCTTCGGAGAATGCCTTTGCCTGCGAACAGGTCGCAAAGAGCGGCGGCGTTTTGCTCGGCATCGAAGGTTGCGGCGCCCTCGGCGCGATGTCCCTTCCGGAAGAGGAGGGCGATCTTCTTCGGTTCTTTACAAAGGGAACGGCAGAAGAACCTCGCCGTGAAATTCTCGCCGTGTATCTGAAAGGGAAACTCCGCAAGGGCGTGGGACCGACCGACGTTGCGCTCGCCATTACGCAAGCCCTTGAAAAAGCGGGCGGCTTTGCCGAAGAAAAATATCTCGAAGTGTTCGGCGCGGGCGTTTCGGGTCTTTCCATGGACTACCGCAACGCGATCGACAGCGCGCTCAAAGGCGCTTCGATCCGTTCGTCCGTCTGGGCGACCGACGAAAAGACGAAGGAATACTTCGAAAATCACCTGCGCGCGGAGGATTTCAAGCCGCTCGCGCCCGTTCAGCCCGCTTACTACGACGGGGCGGTCATCGTCGACCTCTCGGACGTCGAACCCATGATCGAAGTAGACGGCGCGATCTCCACGGTAAAAGAATTCCTCGAAACCGCCCCGGAAGAATGCCGCAAAGACGGCGAGGTGTTTCTCGGCTCGACGGCGATCGAATGTGAAGCGGCTACCTATGAGACAATGGCGGAAGTTGCGGAGATCCTCCGCGGCAAAAAAATCGGGAATTGCGCGTGCAACTGGCTCCCTTATTCGAAGCCCGTAACGATGGCGCTCTCGGAGGGCGGCTATTTCAACGCGCTCCTGGGCGCAGGCGTGAACTTTAACGACTTCTTTGACGAGCAAGCGGGGCTTGTGGGGAAGGATGCGAATTTCTGCGAGGGATCGGTTGCCCGTCTCGACGCAAGGACGATCGCCGCGACCCTTGCAAACGGAGGCAAACTCACTTCCGCGCTTGGGCTCGACTATCCGAAGCGGATCAAAAAGTATAAATTCGACCGCGCGCCCTACGAGAGCCGCGTTTTGAACTATATTGCAAACCCGCAAAAAGACGCCGAACTTGCCTACGGAAGCGAGATCGTTCCGCTTCCCGCATTCCCGCCCCTTCCGGAGCATTTAGAACTTACGGTCGGCGGCGAAGAGGGGAGCATTGCCGTTCTGATCGACGACTTTTCCTCCTACGCCTGGTCGTATGCGATCGAGGACAGGGAGCGCGGCGCGTTTGTTGCGCTTGCCAAGCGCTTCCCCGAAAAACTGCGCACCCACCTCATCGACTGGGGCATTCTGCCGCTTACCTACGAAAAATTCGCATTCAAAGAGGGCGACGTTCTGCACCTTGATAAGATCGCGGAATTCGTGAAGGCGGGCGAGGAGCGAATCGTCGCCAAAGTCGTCGGCAAGCGCAGGACGAAGGACATCGTTCTTACGCTCGGCACGCTCACCGCCGAGGAACGGAAAATTCTGCTCGCGGGCGGCAAAAACAACCTTGTAAGGGGAAAATAATGGGACTTTCTCTCGAAGAATATAAAGATCTCGTCGATCTCACGCCCTTCCCCCGCCCGGAGCCCTTCCGCAGTATGGAGGAAAAGACGGAGGCGTGCGAGACCCTTCTGAAATTTCTGCTCCGCGAACGGGGGATGATCGCGGCGTTCAGCGCCACTTACGAGAGGAAGCGTTCGCTCGTACGGGGCTATATGAACGAGCGGCTGAGCCTTCCCATCCCGCAGGACATCCTCGATATTCAGGACAGACTGTTCTGGACGGAGAGCATCGAACGCGGCATTGTGGACGTTTCCAAATTTTCGGAGATCAAGTACGGGATCTCCCTTTGGGAGGGCGACATCACCCGCCTGAACGCGGACGGCATCGTGAACGCCGCCAACAGCCGCATGCTCGGCTGTTTTCTTCCGGAGCACCGCTGTATCGATAACGCGATCCATTCCTTTGCGGGGATGCAGCTTCGGCGGGATTGCGCCCGCATCATGGCGCAACAGGGGGTGCCTGAGGAGGCGGGGGACGCCAAGATCACCCGCGCCTATAACCTGCCGAGCAAATATGTGCTCCACACCGTGGGACCGATGATCGGGCGGGAGCCGACCCGCGAACAGAGGGGAGAGCTCCGCTCCTGCTATATCTCCTGCCTCAACCTCGCCGCAGAGATGAATTTGAGATCGATCGCCTTCTGCTGTGTGGGGACGGGGGTGTTCAACTTCCCGCACGCCGCGGCGGCAGAGATCGCGGTCGGCGCCGCCGTGAACTGGAAACTGCACCACGCGGAGAGCGACCTCCGTATTTTATTCAACACGTTTTTGGAAGAAGATACGGAAATTTATGAAAATATTTTGAAGTTCATTTGATTTTTTCGGTTTTTGCATAGTATTGTGCGTAACGTAGTACTGCGTTTTTGTCTGTTTTTGCGAAGAATTCGGAGGAAATATGAAAAAAGCAAAATTTCTGTCTCTCGTGCTCGCCTATGCGTCCTGCGCGTGCATTCTGCTTACTTCCTGCGGAGGACTTTCTCCGAACGAGGGGATGAGCAACCCCGAAAACGAGAGTTTTTTGGGCAAGGTCTCGGATGAGACCTATCCGACGGTCGAAGAGGCGGCAAAGGCGTTCGTCAGAAACGAGATCAAGGGAAACGCCTTAAAGGCTGCGTACCTCTCCTATGAGAAGAAGGGGAAGGTGCGCGAACTTGGATCGTTGCCGCTCGGAAAGGTCGATCGCGGCGAAATTGCCTCGGCGGAGCTCGGCGAACTTTCCTATCGGATCAAGCCCGCCGATTCCGAAGAAGCGCCCGAAGAGGGCTGGACGGAATGCGAAAGATCGGTCTGCTTCCTCGCTCTTCCCGACAGCTACCGCTATTTCTGTCCCGCGGAAAAGACGGGGAACCGCCTTTCCAAGAGTTATTACGAGGAAATGTGGCGCTCCGACCGCTTTCTCAACTGCACGCAACACGCCAAAAACACGATCACGATCGAAATGAAACAGGGCGGAATGAGTTTCAACGCAGAACTTACCGTCTCGGTAGACGTCAAGACAGACACAAACATTATGCGGTTGCAGACGACAGTGAAAATGCAGACAAGCGGCGACGGCTCTGCCGCAGGCGACGTTTTCGAACAGCTCCTCGGTCCCGGTTCGCGCACGAGCGTTTCCGCCTTCGTCGTGCAAAAGGGGAAGCGGGTCTGGTACTGCACGCAGGAATCGGATGTATGGCGGGCGACCCTCGTGGAGGGCGTGGAGAACCTTTCGCAGTGGTACTCAGAGAACAACGATTCGCAGCCCCTCTTCTTCGACCATTCCTATTTCATCAAGACGGACGAGGGCTTTTCGCTCGCTCCCGAAGGACAGGCGCTGTTCGCCGAGAATTTAGCATCAGGTTTCTATGAGGACGGCGCGGACATTTCGGGAAACGTCGAATATACCGTCAGCGGCGGGAACGTCGCAAAATCAAAACTCGAACTCGATCTGAGCGTCTCCCGTCAAAAGACGTCGATCGCTTACGGCGTCTCCGCGCTGTGCACCTATTCCGGATTCGGAAGCACTTCCGTTACCATCCCCGCCGATTTCGAGAGTTTTCTCAGCACGCTGTAAAACCGCTTACATTTTGAAAGGAAGGAGAATTTACCGATGAAAAAGTACCTCATTGCCCTCGACGCGGGCACGACGAGCGTGCGCGCCATGCTCTACGACATCGCGGAAAATCGCTTTATCCTCACCGCCCGTCAGGAGGTGGGGCAGAGCTTCCCGCAGAACGGCTGGGTGGAGCAAGACGCGGACGAAATTTATTATAAGGCGGCGTATGTGCTCAACCGGTGCGTTTCGAGCGCGGGCGCGGAGCATATCGCGGGGATCGGGCTCGCAAACCAAAGGGAGACGGTCGTGCTGTGGGATCGCGATTCGGGAGAGCCCGTCGCGCCCGCCATCGTTTGGCAATGCCGCCGCACGAGCGCGTTCTGCGCTTCCGTCCCGAAGGAGATGCGCGAGAAGATCGCCCGAAAGACGGGGCTTCCCGTGGACGCCTATTTTTCGGCGAGCAAGATCAAATGGATCTTGGAGAACGTTCCCGCCGCGCGGGCGCTCATGCAGAAGGGCAGACTTTGCGCGGGAACGGTAGACAGCTATCTGATCTTCAAACTGACGGGGCAGTTCGTCACCGACCGCACCAACGCCTCGCGCACCATGCTCTTCAACATCCATACGTTGGACTGGGACGACGAATTACTCGATTATTTTAACATTCCGCGGGAGATCTTGCCGGAGGTGAAGTCGTGCACGGCGGTCATGGGCGAGGTCCCGCTCGGCGGGCACAACATTCCGCTCGCGGGGGTCGCGGGAGACCAGCAGGCGGCGCTCTTCGGTCAGGCTTGCCTTACGGAAGGGGAGGGGAAGATCACCTACGGTACGGGGCTCTTTCTTCTCTTTCATACGGGGGAGCGCTGTATTGCGTCGCAGAGCGGGCTGATCTCTACCATCGGATATTCGATCGGGGACAAGACCGTATATGCGCTCGAAGGGAGCTCCTTTAACGCGGGCAGTTGCGTGCAATGGCTCCGCGACGGCTTGGGCATGCTCTCCGAGAGCGCGGAGAGCGAACAGATTGCCGAGAGCGTGAAGGATACGGGAGGCGTGCGGTTCGTGCCCGCTTTTACGGGGCTCGGCGCGCCGCACTGGAACAGCGACGCGCGCGGCTTGCTCTCAGGGATCACGCGGGGCACGACGAAGGCGCATATCGTCCGCGCGGTCCTCGAAAGTATCGCGTACGGCGCCCGCGAACTTGCCGACTGCATGCAACGGGACAGCGGGATCGCCCTCCGCGAAATCAAATGCGACGGCGGGGCTTCGGCAAATGGATTTCTGATGCAATTTCAGGCGGATGTTCTCGGAATTGCCGTCAACCGCCCCATAGAGCGGGAGAGTACGGCGCTCGGAGCGGCTTTTCTTGCCGGTATCGCGCTGGGGATCTTCGGCGAGGGGGAGATCGCAGGCTTCCGCCAAGCGGAGACGGTTTTCCGCCCTTCGCGCGACAGAGCGCGGTTCGAAGAGTGGTATCGGGAATATCAGACGGCGGTCCGCCGCGCGCTCTTAACTTAAAACTTCACTGAAAATCGGAAACCGCCGACGGGGCACTGCGCCCCGTCGGCGGGTGCTTCTAACTATTCGGGAATCTGCCTGTTTAGCACGATGGTCGAATAGGCAAACTCGAACACATTATCCGTACTTATAAGCAAGGTCGCTGTTTCTGAGTCGTACTTCACTTTACCGCGCAATAATAACTCGTCAGTCCCGATCGAGATTCCATTTTCAGAATGATAAACATAGATCGAAAACATATAAGTCGGCGGTCCCCAACATAGATATACCTGTACTTGTTGTCCGTTGATCTCCATATATCCTATCGACGGCTCTCCGGAATATTCTGTGTGCAATTCTATCTCAGGATTTTCCGAGTACCAATCAACATTTGGATAATCCCACGGCTCTTTCTGTGTACAGCTAATACAGGCAAGCATCACGAAACTCATCAACAAAGCTGAAAACCCTAACAATAATTTTCCTCTCAATTGTTTTTTCATATCAATCTCTCTCATAAATCTTTTTATTTTGCTTTGAAAGCTTTCACGTCGGAAAATTCGATTTCCAAAACATCATGGCGCGCTTCGCTGCCCACAAAATACTCCAATTCGATTCGGGTGCGCATAAATTGCTCTGCGGAAAAGCAGTCGAGCGAGAGAATATAGCAGTCTTTCATTCGCTTTGGCTTCCGGATAAATTTTCCGTCCAAAAACAAGATTTCATAGAAATTTCCGCCCGCGGGCAGGGCTTGCGCAGTCTTAAAATCGACAAGGAGCGAAAGGTGCTCTTTCCCATATTTTTCATCGCAATGCACATCGGCAAGTTTTGCATCGTGGAAAGAAACGTTTGTAAGAAAATTCATTCCGTCCACGACAGATCGCCCGTCAGAATAATATTTCATTGTTTTGACCCTTCATATTTTTTCTTTGATTTCGATTTTCGGCGGGAATGGCGCGGCAATGTCAAGAAAATCGTTCTCTGTGATGATCGCAAAATGCAGGTCATCAAACGCAAAGCCGCAACTTTCTCTCATCAGCCAAATCATAAATTCCGAACCCTCTACAAGATAGAGAGGATTTCCCCCAAAGTCTGCCTTCCGATAGTCCTGGATTTCGGGAATTAGATGATAAGATTCAATCCTTCTGCCTTCGTCACAAATGCAAAGCGCCTCTACAAAGCCGAAATTGACGGTCACAATATGCGAAAGACCTTCCAAAACGATCTTCGTTCCGTCTGAATTTTGTAAAACTTCCGCAACCTCATAACGATCATGCGGAAGGTTTTCATCGTAAATCTTGTAAGTCATATTTTCATTATATCATAAACCCACGCGAAAATCAAGCGCGGCGGGTATCTTGCAGACGATTTATAAAGCCCGCCGAGGGAAAGATTCCCTCGGCGGGCTTTCTCTAATTTGTGCTCCGTCCCGCGCTTTAACCATTGTAAAAATCTATCCTATATCTTGAACAAGGCAGTATTTCCAAGTACAAATATATCTTCTGCCGCCGAACTCCGCGTAGTCCGAGAGATATTGCTCGCGGCAGACCTCTTCCAGCGCTCCGTCGGGCAAGAGGCGATATACCGCCTTAAGGCAAACCTTCCGTCCGTCGACTGAACCAAAACAATGTTGTTCTTGTGCGAATACCGATGAGGACTTCTGCTACGACGAAGAAGAAAACGCCGTTTACGGGATCTATACCTGCCGTCGGTCGACTGAACCAAAACAATGTTGTTCTTGTGCGAAACATAGACATAAGTTGGGTAACTTATATCATTGAGCCGCGCAATTTTTTCGTTCGTCTTTAAGTCGTACACCCACACCGAGCCGCCGATAAGAAAAAAGCGCAAAGAGGGTTCGTCGATTACAATTTCATATGCTCTCACGTTGATTTTGTCATTCATTTCCGTCAGCCTTTACTTCATAAGATTTATTGCGGTAGTTAAATTCTTGAGATGCAAAATTTTTTACAATTCTATCGTTTCCGTCTTGAAATCACAATAATATTCGGCGGTGTATTTTCCGCGCTTATAAAAATAGATGCAAGCCTTGTTGTTCGCCAAATACTGTTTGATTTTGTTGGACGAAGTGTTGGTCGTGAAATAGATCTCGTTGCCGTCTATCTTCCGCGGGGCAAGCATCGCTCGTATCACGGGATACCCTTGCCCGTTGACGGACGCGATCAACGCCGTCTTTTGTTCGGATATAAATTGAAAAATTTGCGCTTTATCCATCCTGTTCTCTCTCCGTGAAATTCAGATTTTGCTTTCATTTGTGTCCATAAGCAAAGAAGTTGTCCGTTTGGACAACTTCTTTGCAAAAGCCGCCTTGCGGCGACGTGGTGCACCTTCAGGGACTCGAACCCTGGGCCCACTGATTAAGAGTCAGTTGCTCTACCAACTGAGCTAAAGGTGCA
>CANRNP010000047.1 GCA_947632015.1 uncultured Clostridia bacterium
TAACTTTCATTTTTAACTACAAAAACGGAACGCAAACGGTCAGCCTTGACGAGCTTTCGTGTTCGGATTATAATTGCCTCGGTGCACCAAAAAAAGCAACCCGAAAAGGGTTGCTTTTTTGGTGCCGTGAAGGGATTGAAATTTCCCTTCGACCCCGCGCGAGGAGGCGGACGCGATGAGAAAATCTCTTCCGCGCGGTGCTCTCCGCCGACGAAGCTCACGAGCCATAGGCGAAGTGATCACCGGGCCCCGCAAAACTTGCTTATTTGCGCCAACTGAAATCAAAGTTCAGTTTTCGTTGTAGTGCGTCCACAAGCGCAAGATCTTCACGGCTTGATGTTCTTCGTCGATCTGATAGACGAGGCGGTGTTGCAGGTTGATCCTGCGGGAATAGGCTCCTGCAAGATCGCCTACTAGTTTTTCAAAGGGCGGCTGGAATGGATCTTCTTCGAGAACGGCAAGAAGGCGTTTCACTTTTTCACCAAAAGAACTTTTCTTGACGAGATCGAGGTCCTTGACCGCCTGCTTGGTAAAAAAGATGCGGTAGCTCATGACAGCTCCTTTTTCCAGTCAAGCGCCTCGCATTCTTCGAGCGGCGTCGCCATTCCCTCACGGATCGACTGCGCCATTCCGGGAAGCCCGCAGAGGAAGCAAGTTTCTTCGAGACTGCGCAAATATTCTTCGCTGACGATCGCGGCGTTGCCGTTCTTGGTCGTCACGATGATCCTCTCGTCATTGACTGCGGCAGCGTCGAGGTATCCGAAGAGATGTTTCCTGAGCGTCGTGGCATTTGTGATAGACATAAAAAGCACCTCCTACTTTATGGTATGTACATTATAACGTACATTTTGCGCAATGTCAAGAAAAATGCAGAAAAAAATATCCCGATGGTGAAATGCGCAGCGAAGGAGGGGTGGGGAATTGATTCAAATATTGTGACTTTTGTTAATCATGTCTCTTTTGGATTATTTTTTTTGAATCATTTGACATTTGCCTGTACAACCGCTATAATCTACGTATAAAGTCTCCTATATTTTGGAAGAATCGTCGTAAGAAAATGTTCGGATCTCGTCACAAACGGCGTCTTTCATTCGTCTTATAAGAGAAAGATTTCCATCGGAGCGTCCATGTCTGACAAAAGAAAACTACAACGTCGCGCAAAGGAGCGCCCGCGGTCTGCGGGGGAGGTGCGCTGTGAGCAAGCCGCGTAAAAAAGGATCTTCTTTGGCGTATCGTTTTTTCAAGCGGCTCTTCGACATCGTCTCTTCCTTTCTGGCGATGATCCTTTTGAGCCCCGTCTTTCTCGTTTTGGCGATCGCCGTAAAGTGTACGAGCCGCGGACCCGTATTTTACCGCCACAAACGGGTGGGGAAGAACTTCAAGCCCATCTATCTCCCAAAGTTCCGCAGTATGGAAAAAAACGCGGACAAGCTCGAAAACATCCTCTCGCCGGAGGAATACCGAAAATACCTCGAGGAATATAAACTCGATCACGATCCGCGCATCACAAAGTTCGGAAAATTCCTCCGAAAGACGAGCCTCGACGAACTTCCCAACATCTGGTCGATCTTCAAAGGCGATCTCTCCGTGGTGGGACCCCGTCCCGTAATGGAAGAGGAAGCGAGGAGCAAATACGGCGCCGACGCCGAAAAATTACTCTCGGTGAAGCCCGGCATGATCGGTTGGTGGGCGGTGAACGGACGGAGCAACGCCACCTACGGGAGCGGGGAGCGCCAGAAGCTCGAACTCTACTACGTGGAAAACCGCTCTTTCGGCTTGGACGTCAAGATCTTTTTCAAGACGATCCTCAAAGTGATAAAGCGCGACGGGGCAAAGTGATGAACATTTTACACATCAGTAATTATTTCTATCCCCGCATCGGGGGGATAGAACAGGTCGCGCGGGACTGCGCGAACGCGCTGGCGGGCAGAGCGGAGCAGCGCATTTTTTGCTTTAATACGGAAAAAGAGGACAGAAGGGACTCCGTGGACGAATTTCCCGTCGTAAGGGCGGGCACCTTCGCGAAAGTCTCCTCGCAGTCGCTCTCCTTCCGCTACGGCAAACTGCTCAGACGGGAATTCAAAGAATTTCGTCCCGACGTCGTTATTTTCCACTTTCCCAACCCCTTTGCCGCCCATTATCTTTTGAAGCTCCTCAAAAAATATCCCGCCTGCAAGCTCGTCGTCTACTGGCACCTCGACATCACCAAGCAGAAAATTTTGGGCAAGTTCTTCCGCGGGCAGACCCTGCGCCTCTTGAAACGGGCAAAGCGGATCGTGGCGACGAGCGCAAACTACATCGACGGAAGCAAATTTTTGCCCGCCTTCCGCGGGAAGTGCACCGTCATTCCCAACTGCGCGGGAAGCGAACGGATCGCCATGACGGAAGAGGCGATCCGCCGCGCGGCGGCGATCCGCGAAAACAACGCGGGAAAGATCATTCTGTTTGCCCTCGGAAGGCTCGTCCCTTATAAGGGAACGGAATATCTCATCCGCGCTTCCGCGCTTTTGGACGACGGCTACCGCGTCTTTATTGCGGGAAAAGGTCCCCTCGAAGCGCATTTGAAGGAGCTTGCCGCGGGGGATAAAAAGATCGCCTTCCTCGGCGAGACGGACGAGGAGACGCGGAAGGCATATACGCTCGCCTGCGACATCTTCTGTTTCCCGTCCGTCACGAAGAACGAGGCGTTCGGCATTGCGCTCGCCGAGGCGATGGCGCTCGGAAAACCCGCCGTCACGTTTACCGTTGAGGGGAGCGGGGTGAACTTCGTCTCTCTCGACAAGGTGACGGGGATCGAGGTCGAAAACGCGAACGTAAGCGCCTACGCGCGCGCCATCGAGACGCTCGCAAAGGACGAAGCGCTGAGAAAACGCTACGGAGAGGCGGCAAAAAAGAGGGTGGAGGAGAACTTCACCGAAGCCGTTTTCCGCGAAAATCTGCAAAAACTCATCGAAGAGCTCTGATATTTTTATGAATATTTACGGAATCATCATGGCAGGCGGGGGCGGAGAACGCTTTTGGCCGCTGTCGCGGAGGGAGAAGCCGAAACAGCTCCTCAATCTCAGCGGGAAAGAGGTAATGGTGAACGAAGCCATCGACCGCCTTTCCCTCGTCTGCAAGCGGGAAAACATCCGCGTCGTCACGAATACGCACCAGCTCAAAAACATGCGCGCCGTTACGGCGAAGCGGCTGGAAGAAAACCAGATCCTCTCCGAACCCGCCCTGCGGAATACCGTCGCCTGCATCGGCTACGCCGCAATGGAGATCGTGCGCAAAAACGGCGGGGACGGCATCATGGTCATTACCCCGTCCGACGCTTACATAAAGGACAACGACGCATTCGCCGCAACTTTGAAGGTCGCCGTCAAAGCCGCCGAGGATCGGGACTGTCTCGTTACGGTGGGGATCACACCGACGTTCCCCGCAACGGGCTACGGGTATATCCGCTTCCGCAAAAGCGAGAATGCGGCAAAAGAGGTGCTCCGCTTCGTCGAAAAGCCCTCCTTGAAGCGCGCCAAAAAGTATCTTTTGAGCGGCGAATATGTTTGGAACAGCGGCATGTTCATCTGGAAGGCGTCCGTCATCCTGCAAAAATACAAAAAATTCATTCCCGACGTATATGAATTGCTCCTGCGCATCGGCGACGCCATGAATACGCCTGAGGAGCGCTCCGTCCTCGAAGAACTGTATCCGCAGATCCGCGCCGTCTCCATCGACTACGCCATTATGGAGAAGAGCAAAGATATTCTGGTCGTCCCCGGCGAATTCGGTTGGAGCGACGTGGGCAGCTGGGATATGCTCTCCGCCCTCTACGGGCAAGACGCAAACGGAAACGTGATCGTGAGCGACTTCATCGGCGAGGACACCCACGATTCGATCATCTATGCCAAAAAGAAGTTTGTCGCCACGGTCGGGCTGAAAGGGGTAATCATCGTCGAAACGCCCGACGCGCTTCTGGTATGCGCAAAGAACCGCGCGCAGGAAGTGAAAAAGATCGTCGAAGATCTGCGCGCGCAGGGACGGGAGGAACTGCTGTGAGAGACTATCGCGCGGAATACGAGCGTTGGTGCGCGCCTCCCTTCGACGAAGAAACGCGGCGGGAGCTTGTTTCCCTCACCGATGAAAAGGAGATCGAGGACAGGTTTTACCGCGATCTTTCCTTCGGCACGGGAGGTCTGCGCGGAAAACTCGGCGCGGGTACCAACCGCATGAACCGCTATACCGTGGGAAGGGCGACGCAGGGGCTTGCCGATTTCTTGCGGAAAAACGGCCTTCGCGGCGGGGTCGCCATCGCCTACGACAGCCGCAACATGTCCCAGCAGTTCGCCCTCGACGCCGCGCTCATTCTCGCGGCGAACGGGATCGGGAGCTATCTGTTCGAGAGCCTGCGTCCCACGCCCGAACTCTCCTTTGCGGTGCGGGAACTCGGTTGCGCCGCGGGGATCGTCATCACGGCGAGCCACAACCCGCCCGCCTACAACGGCTATAAAGTCTATCTCGGCGACGGCGGACAGATCGTCCCGCCTTTCGACCGCGAGATCATTTCCTACGTACGCGCCGCCGCGGATTACGGCTCGATCGCGCGCATTTCCCGCGCGGAAGCGGAAGAGAGGGGGCTTTTGCATCTCATCGGCGAGGAAATGGATGAAAAATACCTCGCCACGCTCAAAAAACTTTCCCTCTTCTCCGTCGGCGAATGGGGGAAGAAGCTGAAAATCGTCTATACACCGCTCAACGGCACGGGCAATCTTCCCGTGCGGCGCGCGCTGAAAGAGCGGGGCTTTGAGCAGGTGTTTGTCGTGCCCGAACAGGAGGCGCCCGACGGGAATTTTCCCACGCTCGCCTATCCCAACCCGGAGGATCCCGCGGCGTTCGATCTCGCTCTGCGCCTCGCGAAGGAGAAGGACGCCGACCTCGTGCTCGCCACCGATCCCGACGCCGACCGCCTCGGCGTTTACGCCAAAGACAGGGCGGGAAACTACCTTCCTTTTACGGGAAATATGAGCGGGCTTTTAATCGCGGAATATGTGCTCTCCCGCAGGGAAGCGCTGGGGCTTTTGCCGGAAAGGCGGGAAAACGGCGCCTTGGTGACGACCGTCGTCTCCTCGGACATGGCAAAGGAGATCGCAAAGCGCTACGGGCTCACCCTCATCGAGACGCTCACGGGCTTCAAATACATCGGCGAACAGATCGGGCGTTTCGAAGAGGCGAAGCGCGCCTGCGGGGGGCTGAACGCCGAAAAAGGCGCCCTGGAATATGAATTCGGCTTCGAGGAGAGCTACGGCTGTCTTGCGGGCGATTACGCGCGCGACAAAGACGCCGTGTGCGCCGTGACCCTGCTCGCGGAAGCCGCCGCTTACTATGCGGAAAGAGGGCTTACCCTGCCAGAACAAATGCAGCTCCTCTACGAAAAATACGGGTATTTCCGCGAGATCCTCTTTTTTGCCACCCTCAGCGGAGCGGACGGCGCGGCGCGCATCGACGAGATGATGAAGAGGCTGCGCGGCGATCCTCCGCGCTCCCTCGGCGGGATCCCCGTGCTTGCCGTAAGGGACTATCTTTCGGGGGTGCGGAAAACCGCGGAGGGGGAAGAAAAACTGTGTCTGCCGAAGAGCGACGTGCTGTACTTCGAGCTCGACGGCGGCTGGTGTTGCGCCCGTCCGTCTGGCACCGAGCCTAAAATCAAATTTTACGTCGGCGGCAGGGGGGCGACGGAAGCGGAGGCGGATGAAATCGTCTCAAAGGTGAAGGACGACCTTTCGCGCGTCGTCTCGGTCGCATGAAATTGAAGTGGATCATCAACGGAAAATTTATGGGGCAACGGCTTACGGGCGTACAGCGGTATGCGCGTGAGCTCACTTTGGAATTCGACAAGCTCTGCAAGGAGCTCGACGTCGAGATCGTTCTTCCGAAAGACGCGGAAAAGAATTGCCCGCCGCTCCAAAACATCGTAAAAGTCGTGAAGGGCAAAAAAAGCTCGGCGCTTTGGGAGCAAACCGTTTTTGCCCGCTATGTAAAAAAGCGGCGCGGCGTTTCGGTAAACCTTTGCAATTCCGCGCCCCTGTTTGCCCGAAAGATCGTGTGCATCCACGATATGAAGCCCTTTGCGCACCCTGAATTTTTCTCGAAAAAATTCCGCCTCTGGTACCGCGTTCTCTTTCGCAATATTATGAGAAAAGCCGACGCGGTGCTTACGGTCTCCGAATTTTCGAAAAGGGAGATCGCGCGGTATTTTCCCAAAGCCAAGCCTGAGGTGTACGTCGTGCAGAACGCATGGCAACACTTCAAGAGGATCGTCCCGGACGGGGAAGCGCTACAAAGATACGGATTGCGCCGCGGAGAATATTACTTCGCCATGAGCAGTCTCGAACCGAATAAAAATCTCAAATGGATCGCGAACGAGGCGGCAAATACCGACGCGGTGTTTGCCGTTGCCGGGGGAATAGACCGTAAAATTTTTTCGGGCGTCGAAGAAACCCTGCCTGAAAACGTGAAACTGCTCGGCTATATCTCCGACGAAGAGGCAAAAGCGTTGATGGCGGATTGCCGCGCGTTTTTGTTTGTGACCTTTTACGAAGGATTCGGGCTTCCTCCTTTGGAGGCGCTTTCCGCAGGCGCGCCCTGCGCGGTGGTATCGGATACGGAAGTGATGCGCGAGGTGCTCGGCGGCAGCGCCGTTTACCTTTCCCCAAACCGTTACGATTACGATCTCAACGCGGTCGCCGTCCCGCAGAATACCGACTGCCTCGAAAGATATTCCTGGGAGAAGTCCGCGCTGAAACTTTTTGAAATTCTCTCTCAAAGAAGCGGCGAGAGGAGCCCGCAAACGGGTCAAGGAGAGTAAAGTGGGAGCCACGGCTGTCTTTTGTTATGCGTTGACCTGGTTGCTTTTCGCGCTGTATCTCTTTATCAAGCTGGTCAACCGTAAATATATCTTTTCCATATTTAATATTTCTCTCTTTATTTATTGTTTTTCGGTATTCCTATCGCCGATCTTTTACTCTGCGCCGGAGGCGTGGACGGCGCTCGATGTCACAAACTTCGAACGCTATTTTCCCTACCTCGACAAGAGCGTTACGATGAACTGCATCGGGCTGATCCTGACGTTTACCGCCATGCTCTTTTTCGAATTCAACGGCGGCAAAAGAGTTTGCGCCGTCGTGGAGAAATGGTCGGGCAAGCTAAAAGACGGCGCGCTCGAAATTCCCTTTTACCTTTTCGCCGTGCTGTGGTATCTGATCGTCTTTGCCTTCAACGGAAATCTGCCCCTTCTCAACGGCGGGCGCGATTTTTACTATAATACCGCCATTTCGCCCGTCTATCTCGCCCTGAACGAGCTGATGCTCATCTATTCCCTCTATTTCGGCGTACGGGCGATCTACGGGAAGAAGGACTACGTTAAATTTTTGATCGCCGTGCTCACCTTGATGTTTACGGGAAACAGGGGTCCCGTTCTCGTGAGCGTCTTGGTTCCGATTGCAATGCTCTTCCTCTACGGCACCGGAAAGGCGGGGACGGCAAACGGGCTCGGCGCGAAAAAGCTGTTCAAATTGCTGCTGCTCTTCCTCGCGGTGGGCTTTTTCGGGCTTGCGCTCGGATTCCTGCGCGACGGGCGGGACTTCGACTTAAAGGGGATCTTCTCCGATCTTCTCTACGGAAATACCTTCTCCGACATCCGTGACGGCGCCTTTATTCTGAGCGGGTTCGAAAAGAAATTCGGCGGCGATTTCCTGTACGGAAAAACCTATCTTGCGGGGATTATCTCCTTTATCCCGTCGGGTTTATCGCAATTCCGTCTCGAATGGTCTTACGGCAGAATGACGACCTACATGCTGTTCGGATGGGAAAACCATTTCGGGCTTCGCGGCGGCAACGCCATGGAAGCATATATGAATTTCGGGTATTTCGGGGTTTTCTTCTTCGGGATCCTGCAAGGCGTGCTCTATGCCCAGCTCGAAAAGGTATTTTACTATAAATTCTGTTTGCGGAAGATCGAAAACGGCGGAAAAGAACTGTTGATCGCCTATGTGCTCGGCACCGTAAACAGCTGTCTTGCCTGCACTTCGGGAATGTACAACGTATATGTGGACTTGTTGTTCCTGCTTCTCATCGTCGTCCTTTCGGGACTGTTTGTCAGGCAAACCGCCCCGAAAGGACGGCCTGCACGGCGGGCGGAGGGCAAAGCGTGATCTTATGAAAGAATTTATTCTGAACGGAAGATTTATGGCGCAACCGCTCACGGGGATCCAGCGCTTTACCTACGAGATCTTAAAGCGGTTCGCCCGCATGGAAGAGGTAAAGGTGATCGTCGCCGCGCCGCCCGACGCCTCCGCGCCCGAAGCGGTCGCCGAAAATATCGAATACGTTACGGTGGGGAAGCACACGGGAACGCGCTGGGAACAGTGCGATCTCCCCAAATTCTGCAAGCAAAAAAATTTGCCCCTTCTTTGCACGGGCAATAACGCGCCCATTCTCTACCGCTCCTACGTCGTTCTCCACGACGTCCTTTGGCTCGATATGAAGCAGTGCGCCCCCAAACGTTCGTGGGGGATAAAATCGAAGTGGATGATCCGCAGTTTCATCTACCGCAACTGCGGGCTGTTCACGGTCTCCGCATTCTCCGCTTCGCGCATCAAGAGCCTCTTTCCGAAATTGAAGCGCGATCCCGTCGTCGTCTACAACGGGGCGGAACATGTTGCGCAGTGGAAGGAAACGCCCGTAGAGGGGCTGCCGCAAACGTTTTATCTCTCGGTCGGCTCGGTGTATGCCCATAAAAACTTTATGTTCGTGCTCAACCTCGCAAAGAAGCACCCCCTGAGCGCGTTTGTCATCGCGGGCAAGAAAAACGTTACCTACGACGCCTTCCTCGCGGAAAACCATCTTTCCAACTGCTATTTCACGGGATATATGAACGACGGACAGCTCGCTTACCTCTACCGCCGTTGCGAAGGGTTTATTCTGCCCTCCCTCTACGAAGGGTTCGGGATCCCGCCTCTCGAAGCGGTCGCTTGCGGTTGCCGTAAGATCTTCCTTTCGGATATTCCCGTCTTTCGGGAAGTGTACGGCGACAGCGCGATCTATTTCGACCCGCACGGCGATGAAATTCCGTTCGGCGCGCCCGCGATGACGGAAGAGCGCGCAAAAGCCCTCCTGGAAACCTATTCGTGGGAAAAGACGGCGGAAAAGATCGCCGAAGCGATCGGAGACGTGAAATGATAAAATACAGCGTGATCATTCCCGTGTATAACACGGAGAAATATCTGCGGCGCTGCTTAGACAGCATTTGCGCCTACGACGGCGCGCTCGAAATCATCGCCCTCGACGACGGCTCGACGGACGGGAGCCTCGCCCTGCTTCGGGCTTATCCCGACCAGCGGCTTCGGGTGGTGGAAAAGGAGAACGAAGGGGCGTTCAGAACGTGGAAGAGGGGGGTAGAACTCTCGGCGGGAGAATATATCGTCTTTGTCGATTCGAACGATTACGTCTCAAAAGCGCTTTTTCCCGCCCTCGACAAGGTGTTCCGTGCGGGCGGCTACGACCTCGTTCAATTCGGCTGGACGAGTTTTCGGGACGCAAAGAAAGGGGCGCTTACGGAGGAACCCTATCCTGCGTTTGCGGAAGGGGAATACAGAGGGGAGGCTCTGCTCGAATATCAAAAGGCGTGCGTTTTCGAAAACTCCGCTCCCGACGTGTATGCCACGGCGCGGGCGCGGTGGGGAAAAGCCTTTCGGGCGGAGAAGCTCAAAGCGCTTCTGCCCCGTCTCATGGATTTGGTGTACATGTTCGAGGACGACAGCGCGGTGATCCCGTATCTTACCGGAATAAACTCCCTCTATCTGCTTCGGCAACCGCTCTATTTTTACAGGATCGGGCGGCAGGGGTCGGTGTGCAACTCGCCCGAAAAGCTCGAAACCTATCTGCACGACGCCGGCGCCGTCGCGAACTTCTTGTCCGCCCCGGAATGGGGCATTTCGGCAAAAGCTCTCGACGCATTCTACGAATATTACCACGTATTCGTGCTTTGGCTCGCGATCATGTCCAAAAAAGATCTCTTGGCTGCCAAGATTTTGGACGATAAACGGCTCTTTACCCTGCTTTCCGCAAAGAAGGGGCTCAAATTCCGACTGTTGCGCAAAAAGAAGTTCAGAACTTACCGCCTTTTGCGGCGGCTCAAACATCTCTTTTGAACGGAGGAGCTTTTGCTTGGATAAGAAGAAGGGCTTTACAAACGTCATCGTCTCCGTCGTCTTTCGTATCTTTCACCTCGTGGCAACGCTACTCACGCGGCGCTTTTTGATACAATTCGTCGGAAACAGCGTCAACGGGCTCAACTCCCTCTATACGAGCATCTTAGGCTTCCTCGCCGTCGCCGAACTCGGCGTGGGAAGCGCCATCACCTTCTGCATGTACAAGCCCATCGTGGAGGGAAACGAGAAAAAGGTCGCCTCGCTCTACCGGCTCTTCAAGCGGCTCTATCTCGTCATCGGCGGCGTGATCCTCGTCGGCGGGTGCCTGCTCATGCCCTTCCTCAAATTCTTTGCAAAGGACTACGCCGAGCTCAACGTAAACCTCTATCTCACCTTTGCGCTCTCCCTCGCGGCGGTGCTCGTCACCTACCTGTTCAGCGCAAAGACGTCGCTCATCAACGCCTATAAAAACAACTATATCTCCACGTCGATCACCTCATCTGGGCAACTTCTCGCCTGCGGGGCGCAGATCCTCGTGCTCTTTTACACCCGTTCGTTCGTGTGGTATCTCGTCTGCGCGGTCGGCGGCGCGCTCGTGCAATGGGCGGCGACCGAGATCGTTACGCGCAGAATGTACGGCAGGATCCTCTCCTTCAAGGAAAAGATCGACCCCGAAACAAAGGCGGAAGTCGTAAAAAACGTAAAGGCGATGTTCATGCACAAGATCGGCGGCGTGCTCGTGAACACGGCGGACAGCGTGATCATCTCCGCCTTCCTCGGCGTTTCCATGCTTGGGCGATATTCCAACTACACCGTGATCGTAACGGCGATGTCGGGCACCATCGCCCTCTGTTTCACCCCGCTCACGTCCGTCGTCGGGCATA
>CANRNP010000048.1 GCA_947632015.1 uncultured Clostridia bacterium
CCCCCTTGCCCACCCCTTGAGGGGTGGGTGTCACGCGCGAAGCGCGTGACGGAAGGGGTGTTGCTTCGTAAATAATCGTTCGAGGAAACCCTCTTTGTCGGCTTAACTTGCTTGTCCTCTTGTTCGCGTTGAAGGGCAAGAAGGCAAAAGGGTTTGCCAAATTGAGTCCCACAGCGCAAAAGCGTGGTTTTGCTCGTGGAAGCAATCTTGCCCTCCCCCGCGCGTTTGC
Organism: uncultured Clostridia bacterium; assembly: GCA_947632015.1. GTDB lineage: Bacteria > Bacillota > Clostridia > Christensenellales > Borkfalkiaceae > Gallimonas. Next base: position 230 of record CANRNP010000048.1, read on the forward strand.
GCGGGGGAGGGGTAGGGGAGGGGTGCTAAATTGTCACCCTGCCCCGCCCGCGCGTTCTATGTTGTCGAAGGGCGGCACGAGGAGCAAAGCTCCGAAGTAGCGGACAAACGTTCTAAAACGTCACCCTGAACGGAGCGAAGCGAAGTTGAAGGGTCGCCGCAGTTTTATTAATGCTAAGGCGGTTGTGTAAAAAAAGGAGAAATTATGATAAAAATCGATATTTTTTCGGGATTTTTGGGCGCGGGAAAGACGACGCTCATCAAAAAACTGTTGAAAGAGGCGTATTGCGGCGAAAAGGTCGTGCTCATTGAAAATGAGTTCGGCGAGATCGGCGTGGACGGCGGGTTCCTGAAAGAGACGGGCATCGAGATCACCGAGATGAATTCGGGGTGTATCTGCTGTTCGCTCGTCGGGGATTTCGCAAAGGCGTTGAAAGAGGTCGCCGCAAAATTTACGCCCGACCGCATCATCATCGAGCCCTCCGGCGTGGGAAAACTTTCCGACGTCATCCGCGCCGTTCAGCGCGCCGCGGTCCCCGGAAGTACGCTCAATGCGTTCTGCACGGTGGTAGACGCCAAGAAATGCAAGTTATATCTCAAAAATTTCGGGGAATTCTTCCTCGACCAGGTGGAAAACGCAAGTTGCATCCTGCTCTCCCACACTTCCGACCCCGCCAAGACGGAGGAAGCGCTCGCCCTTTTGAAGGAGCATACGTCTGCAAGCGTCGTTACCACCGACTGGGACGCGATCTCCGGCAAGGAGATCCTCGAAGTCATGGAGCGCAAAGATACCCTTAAAGCGGAACTCGAACGGCTCGCCGCCGAAACGGCGCACAGCCATGAAGAGCACGAACATCACCACCACGATGATGACGATGATGACGGCGAGTGCTGTCACCATCATCACCATGACGATGATGACGAGTGCTGTCACCACCATCACCATGGTGACGACGACGATGGCGACGAACACGAACACCATCATCACCATCACCACGACGCGGACGAAGTGTTCACGAGCTGGGGGGTGGAGACGGCGAAGAAGTTCACGAAAGAGGAGCTTGCCGCGGCGCTCGCGGCGCTCGACCGCGGCGAATACGGGCAGATCCTGCGGGCGAAGGGCATCGTAGACGGCGTGGAGGGGTGGCTGTACTTCGACTACATCCCCGGCGAGGCGGATATCCGCACGGGGGCGCCCGCCGTCACGGGCAGATTGTGCGTGATCGGTTGCAAACCGGACGAAACTAAGCTCAAAGAGCTCTTTTTGAAGTAATATGCCAAAGGAAGTACCCGTTTATCTCTTTCTCGGTTTTCTGGAAGCGGGAAAGACCAAGTTCATTCAGGAGACGATGGAAGATCCGCGCTTCGATTCGGGAGAGCGGACCCTTCTGCTCGTCTGTGAGGAAGGGGAGGAGGAATACGACCCTTCCCGCTTTGCCGTTCAGGATTTTTGGGTGGAAATGGCGGAGGAGAAGGACCTCACCGTAGAAGCGCTCACCGCGATGGCGAAAAAATATCGGGTGGACAGGGTCGTCGTCGAATGGAACGGCATGCTCACCCTCGATAAATTTTTCGAGGCGATGCCCGACGGCTGGCTCATCGCGCAGGTGATGACCTTTTTCGATTCGAACACCTTTCTCTCCTACAACAAAAATATGCGCCAGCTCGTTTTCGACAAGGTGCAGTATGCCGACATGGTGGTATTCAACCGCTTTTCGGACGAGTTTTCGCAGGAAGAATTCCACAAGATCATCCGCGGCGCGTCCCGCCGCCCCGGCATCGTCTACGAATATGTCGGCGGAAGGGCGGTCTACGACGAGATCCCCGATCCGCTCCCTTACGACATCAACGCCAAGATCATCGAGATCGCCGACCGCGACTACGCCTTTTTCTACCGCGACCTCACCGAGGACATGCAAAAATATGCGGGCAAGATCGTCTCCTTCAAAGGAATGGTGGCGGTCGATAAGCGGATGAAGTACGGGACAATCGTCGTCGGAAGGCATATCATGACCTGCTGCGAAGCGGACATCACGTTCAGCGGGCTCGTCGTAAAGCATGGAAGCGATCTCCCCTTAAAGACGCGCGAATGGGTGAAGCTCACCGCGCGCATCGATATCGAATACAATAAGATCTACCGCGGGGAGGGACCTGTATTGAAGGCGGCGACCCTCGAATACACCGACCCGCCCGAACAGGAGCTTGCGACTTTCTATTGATCATGCGGAAGAAGCTGTCACCCTATCTTGTTATATTGCTCGGATTTTTGGGCGTGATCGCCGTGGGGACTTGTCTCTTGCTGTTGCCGTTTTCCACCTATCACGGCATTTCGTTTGTAGACGCGCTCTTTCTCTCCGCCAGCTCCGTGTGCATCACGGGGCTCTCTACCGTCGAGCTCTCGTCTACGTTCACGGGCTTCGGACAGGCGGTCATCTGCCTGCTCGTGCAGGTGGGCGGGCTCGGCTTTGTGACGATCGGCATGACGGTGATCGCCCTTCTCGGCGGAAAGGCGGGGCTCTCCGGCAAGCGGCTCGTGAGCGAGGCGATCGGGTCGAGCGGGAAGCTCGATTACAAGAGATTTTTGTTCCGCGCCGTGCTCATCACCCTCGTGATGGAAGCCTTCGGGTTTTTCGTCAACCTCATCGCCCTCCGCGAAAGTTATACGGGCGGGAAACTCGTATGGATCTCCCTTTTCCACGCGGTATCGGCGTTCAACAACGCGGGGCTCGACCTCTTCGGCGAGGGAATGGCGCCGTTTTCGGGGAATGTGCTGCTCCTTCTGAACACCGCGTTCCTCACGATCGTGGGCGGGCTGGGTTTTCTCGTGATCATCGACGTGCTCGGCGCCCGCCGCTGGCGGAAATTTTCGGTGCATACCAAAGTCGTGCTGGTCATAACTCCCGTCCTGCTCCTTTCGGGAACGTTTCTGCTTTGGTTTTCGGAATGGGGGAAGATCGACTTTCTGAACGCCTTTTTCATGAGCTCGATGGCGCGCACCTGCGGGTTCTCCACGCAGGATCTCTCTCAGTGGAACGGGGCTTCCCTCTGCATTCTCGACGTTCTGATGTTCATCGGCGCGGGACCCGTTTCTACGGGCGGCGGGATCAAATGCACGACGTTTTTCGTCTTTTTGGCGGGGCTTCTGGCGTTGCTTCGCGGGAAGCCGACGGTCGTTTTCCACCGCGAGATCTCGCGCGAAACGCTCACTTACGCCATGTTCGTCACGGTGGTGGGGATCATCTACGCCTTTCTCATCATGACGCTCATCTCCGTTTGCGATCCGCAGCTCTCGCTCACGTTCATCTTTACGGAAACGGTCTCCGCGCTCGCGAACGTCGGGCTGTCGGCGGGCATCACCCCGCAACTTTCCGTGATGAGCAAGCTCATTCTCGCGGCGGCGATGTATTTGGGAAGGATCGGATATATGACGGCTCTGTTTGTATTCAAGCGGCGGTGGAACCGCAGTAACGGCGACAGCGTCCGCTATGTGCAGGCGGATATCGTGATCGGATAAAGCGAATCGGTTGAGAGGAAAAGAAATGAATCAGGATTTTGCGGTGATCGGACTGGGCGCCTTCGGGCAGCAACTCTGCAAGGAGCTCATCGAACAGGGCGCGGAAGTGATGGCGCTCGACATCGACGAAGAGCGGGTGAGCGCCGTTGCGGAATTCGCGACGTTCGCTTATTGTTGCGACGCGACCAAGCGAAGCGCGCTCGAACAGCTTCGGATCAACGAGGTGGACCAGGTCGTCATGGCGATCGGCGACCGTCTCGAATCGGTCATTCTCACGATCATCCTGCTCAAAGAGCTTGGGGTGAAGCGGATCATTGCCCGCGCGGAGGACGAGAGCGTCAGGCGGGTCTTGGAGCACCTCGGCGTGGATGAGGTGATCGATACGCGCGAACTTGCGGTAAACAGCCTCGGCTACCGTTTGATGAACGCGAGCGTAACGCAGTATGTGGAGCTCACGGCGCAACACAGCGTCGTCACGGTGAAATTCGAGGGGAAAGAACCCTCCCGCTCGCTGGCGGAAATGGAGTTGCGGGAAAAATACCATTTGAATGTTTTGCTCATACGGCGGGGGACGAAAGACATCATCCCCTCCAAAGACGACCGTTTCGAACCCGGCGACTCGGTGGTGGTGTTCGGGACAAAAGCGGCGATCCGCCGGCTGGACAAAAAACTCAGATAGGAAGAACGTATGAAGGTCATCATTGTCGGGATGGGGCGGGTCGGCTCCACGTTGGCGGGAGAGCTGTGCCGCGAAGGGCACAGCGTCATCGCCGTGGAGAGCGATCCTTCGGTGCTTCAAGAGTGCGTCAATAAATTCGATATCCAGGGAGTTTGCGGCAAGGGGTGCAGCGCGGATATTCTGCTCGAAGCGGGCGTAGAGAGCTGCGACATGCTCGTTTCCGTGATGCCGGAGGACGAGAACAACATCCTCTGCTGCATCGTGGCGAAGGCGCTCGGCGCGTCGAATCTGCTCGCCCGCGTGCGCGACCCCGAATATTATAAGCAATTCGAATTTTTGCGCAACAAGATCGGCATCGGCATGCTGGTCAATCCCGAAGAGGCGGCGGCGCACGAGATCATGCGGGTGTTGCGCTTCCCCGTGGCGACAAAAGTCAATTCGTTTTCGAACGGGAAGGTGGACATCGTCGAGTTCAAATTGCCGAAGGAGAGCAAGCTTGAAGGGCTCACCCTCGCGGAGATCAGAAAAAAATTGAAAATCGACGCGCTGATCGTTACGATCGAACGGGAGGGGAAGATCATCGTCCCCAACGGCGACGTGGCGCTCAGGGCAAACGACGTCGTCGGCGTATGCGCGAAGCACTACGAAGTGGGCGCCTTTTTCCGCACCTTCGGGCTGTTCCGCCAGAAGGCGGACACGGTGCTCATCCTCGGAGGCGGCGACGACGTGTTCTATCTCGCAAAGGACCTCGAAGAGAGCGGGTTCTTCGTGAAGATCATCTGCAATTCCTACGACCGCTGTTTCAAATTCAAGAGCGGGCTCAAAAAAGCGGTGGTGGTCTGCGGCGATTATACCGACCGCGAAGTGCTCGAACGGGAGGGGATCGCCGAGGCGGACGCCGTGGTCTCGATGTCCCATTACGACGAAAACAACATCGTCACCTCCCTGTTCGCCAAGGCAAAGGGGGTAAAAAAGCCCGTTGCCATTCTGCGCGGCGATTCCTACCGCGGGCTCTTGGAGACGGTCGGCATCGATACGGCGATCTCGCCCTATCGCTTAGCGGCGGCGGCGATCGTGCGCTATCTGCGCGCGACGAACGTGGACCCGGACGGCGCGGTGCAGGCAATGTATAAACTCGCGGACGAACGCGCGGAGGCGTTGCTCTTCAATATCAACGGCAACGAGCAATTCGTCGGCAAATGTCTCAAAGAGCTCCCGCTCGTAAAGGGGGTTCTGATCGCCGCGGTGGTGCGCGGCAGGAACGTTTACATTCCCGACGGCAATTTCCGCATGGAGGAAAAAGACGACGTCGTCGTCATCTCCTCAGGAGAGCGCATTTCCGAATTAGAGGATCTCATCTCATGAATTACCGCGCGGTCTTTTACTATATCGGGACGATCTTGAAGGTCGTAACGGGATTTCTTCTCATCCCCGTCTTAACTTCGCTGTGCTATCGCGAATGGGATGCGTTGCTTCCCTTCCTCTATACGGCGCTCATCTTTTTGGGCGGCGGTTTTTTGTTGGCGCCCGTTCCGCCGAAAAAGAAAAAATTCGGCAGTAAAGAGGGGCTCGTTATCGTGGGGCTCTCGTGGGTGATTGTTTCTCTCTTCGGCGCCTTTCCCTTTCTCTTCTGCGGGGTAACGGGCTATTTCGACGGCGTATTCGAAACGATCAGCGGATTCACAACGACGGGCGCGACGATCCTCACCGACATTGAAGCGGCGCCGAAGGGGCTGTTGATGTGGCGGTCTTTGACCCACTGGCTGGGGGGAATGGGCATTCTCGTCTTTCTTCTCGCGGTCATTCCTTCCTCGGACGGAAGCACCTTCCAGCTCATGAAGTTTGAATCGCCGGGACCCGCAGTCGGCAAACTCGTGAGCAAAATGCGCCATTCCGCGGCGATCTCTTACTTCATCTATTTCGCACTCACCGTCTTGCAAGTCATCTTTCTGCTCTGCGGCGGGGTGAACCTCTATGAGAGCGTAACGCTCGCCTTCTCCACGGCGGGAACGGGCGGCTTTGCCGTGCTCGGTTCGAGCGCGGAAACGTACAGCGTGTATGTCAAGATCGTGCTCATCGTGTTCATGCTCGTCTTTTCGATCAATTTTAACGTCTATTATCTCCTCGTCATCGGAAAATTCGCGCTGGCGATCAAAAACGAGGAGTTTTTGGGATATTTGCTCTTCGTTCTCCTTTCGATCGCCGCCGTCACCGCTTGCGTCATCTCGACTTTCGCCAGCTTCGGCGAAGCGTTGCTGCAATCCGCCTTCGCCGTCGCCTCCATCTCGTCGACGACGGGTTTCACCATCACCGACATGGCGCAGTGGTCGGACGGGGCGCGCGCCATTCTCGCGATCGTCTCGATCGTCGGCGCATGCGCGGGAAGCACGGGCGGCGGGCTCAAATTCTCCCGCGTGATCGTGCTCGTAAAGACGGCGGGCATCAGCCTGATGGACGTCGTGCGCCCCAACGGCGTGCATATCGTAAAGCTCGATAAAAAGCCGTTCGGCAGGAGCGAGACGGAGAGCGTCGCGGGGTATTTCATTCTCTACTGCATGGTCGCGGCGGTCTCGGTGCTCCTTTTGTGTCTCTTCGGGAACTCTTTCGAGGATTCCTTTTATTCGATGATCACCACATTCAACAACGTGGGACCCTGCCTTTCTTCCACGGTGGGGGCGACTTCACCCTACACGAATTTCGACTGGATGAGCAAGCTCGTCCTCATGGTGGATATGCTCATCGGCAGGCTGGAAATTTTTCCCATTTTGCTTCTGTTTGCCCCGCAGAGCTGGTCGCGGCACTTCTGATCTCAAAAATAAGGGCGGAACATAGTACTATGTCAGACATAATCGAGCCGATTCCCGCGTTTTTGCGGGAATTATTGCAAAAAGAATACGGGGAAGAGGCTTCCCGCATCATAGCGGGGTATCGCCGCCGCCCCGTTACGCTCCGCGCAAACCCGTTGAAGGGGACGGCGGAGGAAGTCGCGCAGGCGCTCGGCGGCATGGGGCTTGGCTACGAGCGGATGGCTTGGTACCGCGACGCTTTTTTGCTCTGCGGCGCGAGCGCGGGCATGCTGTCGCGGAGCGCGCCTTACGCCGAGGGGAAAATTTATCTGCAAAGCCTCTCGTCGATGCTCCCGCCCCTTCTGCTCGCCCCCAAAGCGGGGGAGAACATCCTCGATATGACGGCGGCGCCCGGCGGCAAGACGACCCAGCTTGCGGCGCTGAGCGGGGGCGGGGCGCTCATCACCGCCTGCGAAAAGGATAAGATCCGTTTCGAGCGCATGAAGTTCAACCTTCTGCGGCAGGGCGCGGTGCGGGTGAACGCGATGCAGACGGACGCCCTGCGGCTGAGCGATTTTCTCAGGTTCGACAAGATCTTGCTCGACGCCCCTTGCAGCGGTAGCGGGACATTGACGGGCGATAGCGCCGTCATTTCGCCCAAGCTGGTCGAAAATTGCGCCCGCACACAGCGTATGTTGCTCTCGAAGGGGCTGAAACTGCTCAAAAAAGGGGGGATCTTGCTCTATTCCACCTGCTCGGTGCTCAAAGAGGAGAACGAGGAAACCGTAAAATTTGCCCTGTCTTTGGGCGCGTCCCTCCTGCCGCTCTCACCGCCCACGACCGATCTTTGCCTGCTTCCGGGGATGGAGGGCACGCTCACCGTCTGTCCGGACGGGAAATTCGAGGGATTTTTTCTGGCGATGCTGCAAAAATAAAGGCGACCCGAAGGTCGCCCTTATTTTTGCGGAAATTTTATTTTATGACGCGCGCGCTGGCGATGGCGAGCGCGCCGGGACCGATATGACAGCTCACCGAGAGGGAGAGGGGGTCCACATACTTCACGGGGACGCCGGGGAACGCCTCGGCGATCTCTTGTTTGAACAGCTCCGCCTCTTCTTCGCTGTCGGTGTGCGCCACGGCGAGCATCATTTCTCCCTTCTTCCAAAGGTCGGAAAAGCGCGTTTCGAAGTCATGCTTCATCGCCTCGATCATCACCGCCTTTGCCCGTTTCAGCGTATTTACCTTTTTGAAGGCGTCGAGCTTTTCGCCCTGTATCTGCAAAACGGGTTTGATTTTGAGGATGGTGCCGATGAGCGCCGCCGCAGGGGTGAGCCTTCCCCCTTTTTTGAGATATTTCAAGGTGTCGAGCGAGATATAGATGCTGCTGTCGAACTTGGTCTCGGTGAGGATCTTTGCGATCTCGGCGGCGCTTTTGCCCTGTTCCGCGAGGGTAAGGGCGTCCTCCACGCTCGCCTTTTGGGTGACGGAGATGCGCTGGTTGTCCACGACGCACACCCTTCCGCCGTACTCTTCGGCGAGCCGCTCCGCGGTGTGGCAGGACTCGGAAAGTCCGCTCGACATCGGGATATGGACGATCTCGTCGTAGGTTTTGAGCAGTTCGTCCCAAAGCTCTTTTACCGCTTCGGGGGAAGGCTGGGAGGTGGAGACGGAGGCGTCTCCTCTCAGATGTTCGTAAAATTGAGGTTGGGTGAGGTCGATATCCTCGAAGTGCTGTTCACCGTCGATGAGGAAGGGCATCGGGAGCACGGAAATACCGAGTTTTTCCGCTTCCGCCTGCGTGATGCCGCTGTTCGAATCGGTGACGATCCGGATCTTTGCCATAATGTTTCTACTCTCCAAAATTAGTTCACTTCGTTTATGAAGCCATAAAAATTATAGCAAATGACGGCGCAAAGGTCAACAAAATCATAGCGGATTTCGAAATTTTTTCCATACGGTTGACAGTGCGCTTATACTATATTATAATATTGTCATGTTTCGTATCCTGAAAAAAGAAATGCTCAACGCGCAGGTCGTGCGGATGGAGCTCGAAGCGCCCCTTGTCGCGCGCAAGGCGGAGGCGGGGCAGTTCGTCATTCTCCGCGTTTGCAAAGGCGGGGAGCGCATCCCGCTCACGGTGGCGGGGTACGACCGCGCGCGCGGCAGTATCGAGATCATCTTCCAGACCGTCGGCGGGACGACCATGCTCCTTGGAAGCAAGGAAGAAGGGGAGAGTATCCCCGACGTCGTGGGGCCGCTCGGCATGCCGACGGCGCTGGGCGGGCTGAAAAAGGTCGCCGTCGTCGGGGGCGGGGTCGGTTGCGCCATTGCTCTGCCCGTTGCGCGGAGGCTGAAAGAACTCGGCGCGGAGGTCGTGGGGATCGTCGGATTCCGCACCCGCGAACTCGTCATTCTCGCGGAGGAATTCCGCGCGTGCTGCGACCGCTTCTTTTTGACGACGGACGACGGCAGTCTCGGCGAGAAGGGAAATGTATGCGCCCCCCTCGTGCGGGTACTGCGGGAAGAGACGTTCGACGAAGTCATCACGGTCGGTCCGCTCGTCATGATGAAGTTCGTGGCGAAGGCGACCGAGCCGTTCGGCGTAAAAACGGTGGCGAGCATGAACCCCATCATGATCGACGGGACGGGGATGTGCGGGTGTTGCCGCCTTACCGTGGGAGGAGAGATGAAATTTGCTTGCGTGGACGGTCCCGATTTCGACGCCCACCTTGTGGACTTCGACGAGGCGATCCGCCGCTCCCGCCTGTACGGGACGTTTGAAGAAAGAAAGAGGGAAGAGCATTGCAATCTCTTCCGGGGGACCCAACCGAAGATATGAACCGTTCCTTAACGAAAACACAGATGTCCGTCCAACCGCCGCAGGAGCGCGTCGGAAACTTCCGCGAAGTCGCCCTCGGCTATACGCGGGAAGAGGCGATGCAAGAGGCGAACCGTTGCCTCGGCTGTAAAAACCGCCCCTGCACGGAGGGCTGTCCCGTCGGGATCGCCATTCCCGAATTTCTCGCGCTCGTAAAAGAGGGCAAGTTTTGCGAGGCTTACGCGGTCATCTCGCAGGCTTCCTCCCTGCCCGCCGTCTGCGGCAGGGTCTGCCCGCAGGAAAATCAATGCGAAAAATATTGCGCGCGGGGGAAGAACGGGGAGCCCGTCGGGATCGGCAGGATCGAGCGCTTCGTCGCCGATTTTTATGCGGAAAACGCGCATGAGCCGCCCGCTCTGCCCGAAAAGAACGGAAAGAGGGTCGCGGTCGTGGGGTCAGGTCCCGCGGGGCTCTCCTGCGCGGGCGAGCTCGCCCGCCGCGGATACGCCGTCACCGTGTTCGAAGCGCTCCACGTCGCGGGCGGGGTGCTGGCGTACGGCATTCCCGAATTCCGCCTGCCGAAGGC
>CANRNP010000049.1 GCA_947632015.1 uncultured Clostridia bacterium
CGCTCGTCGGCTCAGGGTGACGTATTAGAAATCAAGCCTTTCTAATCCGTCATTCCGAGCTTGTCGAGGAATCGCCTCAGCGTTAATTTTTTTCAGAACACTGCGGCGACCCTTCGACACGCCTCGCTTCGCTCGTCGGCTCAGGGTGACGTATTAGAAATCAAGCCTTTCTAATCCGTCATTCCGAGCTTGTCGAGGAATCGCCTTAGCGTTAATTTTTTTCAGAACACTGCGGCGACCCTTCGACACGCCTCGCTTCGCTCGTCGGCTCAGGGTGACATATTTTTAGAATACTGCGCGGAGCAGGGTTTCCCTGCGGTAGCGCCCACAATTTGCCGCATACTTGCGGCTTAGTGTCCGATGAAACGAACGAGAGGACAAAAGGTTAAACCGCAAAAGCGCGTTTCCTCGAACGATTATTTTCGACGACACCCCTTCCGTCACGCGCGTAGCGTGTGACACCCACCCCTCAAGGGGTGGGCAAGGGGGAAGGAGCAAAGAATCGTTCGAAACCCTAAAAAAATGCCGCAACGCAATTTTCGCGTTGCGGCATTTTTTTACTTCTTCTTTTCTTTCTTCTCAGGATCGCTCTTTTCGGGGCAACCTTCTTTGCATCCGAGCTTTTCGTCCAGCATGTCGTTTACCTTATCGACAAATTCGGACTGGCTCTTTTTTACAAACGACCTCATCTTGTAACTGTTGGCAACGATGAGCGCGCCACCCACGGCGCCGAGCATCAACCCGATACAAAACATCTTTTCCATGTTTCCTCCAAAAGAAACGGCTTTTTGCCGCAGTTACAGTTTGTGAAAGTATGCTCCGATTATTCTTCCCGTTCTTTGCGTAATTTTTCCAGCTCCGCTTTGAGACGGGCGTTTTCCCGCCGAAGATCGATGGCAAGGCGGGAATACAGATCGTCGATCTCCCGCTCCAACCTGCGCTGTAAAAAACTTTTCTCTTCGGGAAGCCCCGCCTCCCGCGCCGCTTTTGCCACCCGTTCGGGCTGTTTCTTCAAGAGATTGCGGTACTTGTTCTGCATGCGGAGCATCAGCCGCTCGTCTCCCTCGGAAACGTTCATAATGGCGCGCCGCACCGAATAACCCTTGCTCTTTTCGCTCAAAACCTTCTTCAAAAGCTCGTCCGTCTCTTCCTCGGTGAACGGTTTCACTTCGCCCGCGTGCAGATCTTTATCTTTGAGAATGCGATCTACGCGCTCATCGCCCCGCTTCTTCAAAAAAGCGTAATAATAGTTGCGCACGCTCCCCTTTGCGCGGCTGTGCTCTCTTCCGTAGGTCTCGAAGAGATATGAAAGGGTCTTGCCCGCATTCCTGCCCGAATAGATATATTCGATGAGCCCCGTAGCCTCTTCTTCCGTGTAGCCGTTGATCTTATTCATAGACCGCCTCCTATACGATTTGCACCGATTGTTGACATAATTTTGTCCCTCTATACATTTAATATTGCTATGCGGGTATTTTTTTTGGCGGAAACGCCGTGCGGGCTCTCCGTCGGCGGCGAATATTTGGGGATCGCAGACGGGTTCGAACGCTCTGCCGCGCTCGACCCCGAAGGGCTTTGGTGTAAATTCGAACCGTGCGGGGACCGTTTGCCGATCTCCTTCCTTCTCGATGAGGATCTTTTGTTTGCCCCGCCGCCGCAGATCGAAGTCTACCACACGGAGCGCGGCGTTGCCCTGTATGCACGCGGATTTCTCCCCGCCGATCAATCCCTCAAAGTGTTGCGGCAGGAGCGGCTCGGCGGCGCTCTGCTCACCCTGATGCGGCAGGGACGGTTACAGCTCGCCCTCGAAAACGAGACGGGCGCCCACCTCACGGAACTCGACGAGGCGCTCTGCGGAAGCGTCTTTTCGGCGCGCAGGGAAGGATTTTTGCTCCGCGCGGAAAACGCCTTCGCCTTGCTCTCGCGAAGGGGCGAAATTTTGCTCTTTTCGGAGGGAAAGGCGCAGGAGACGGGCGATACGCTCGAAGCGGAAGTCCCTCTCCACGACTGTCTGGGGCGGACCGCCCTGTGCAAATGGCGGGACGGCAAGCTCGTAGAGCGCACCCTCCGCGGGGCGGAAAAGGCGGAAGGCGCGGTCTTTCCGCTCGCGTTCTTCGAGAGCGTGCTCATCGGCGCGGACGCGGCGCCCTATCTGAGCGGATCGCTCGCCCAAAAAGCGGGCTTGCTCAAAGAATATCTCGGCGATTTTTGTGCCGTAACGCCGACGGAAACGCCGGAAAAAGTGGGGCTCGTGTACCGCCGCAGAGAACGGGTGTACGACGTCCGCTATTTCTTGGCAGTGCCCGACAGCGACGGGAAGATCCAAAACATCAAGCCGCTTTGATCTTGCAATCGGGCGCGGAAACGACAAAAGCGTCCGAAGCAGACCCCGACAAAACCGGATGAGAGCCGACGGGCTTTTCTTCGCACACAAAAAGAGCAGCGGCGAAGCGCTGCTCTTTTTTCCCGTATGGGAATTTTTTAATATTTGGTCACTTTTACCGATTTCACCGTAATGGGTTCGACGGGGACATTGTATTCGGCGTAAATCTTTGCGTTACGCACGAGGTCGATGGGGTCGTACCGGTTGGCGAGAACGGTTTGCACGTCGGTGAAGGGATCCTCGTCGTTATCGACGTTCTCCAAGTCTGCCGAATACTCCGAGATGGCGGTCAGCAGTTCCTGTAATTGCGCGAAGTCCTTCGTCAAGCCGAACGCGGCGTATTGCTCGTCGAGCGCGGTGCGGTTCTCGCCCGTAAAGGTATAGAAGATGCTCGTCGCGCAATTTGTTCTGTACTTATCGCCTTCCTGTTCGGGCTCGTTGTTGTTGTTCTTGCCGCCGTCCGAACGCACCGTTCTCACCGACGTGTTATCGCTTCCCTTATCGGTGTAATACATGGCAAGAATGCCCTTTTGGTTGTGGCGATAGGTTTTATCGTTTGCGGTAACGCCGTTCCCGCTGAATTCCCCGTGGAGGGTGTAGAGCGGAACTTTTTCGCTCGCGGCGTTATACGTTACGCCCGCAACGGTATATTCCCCCTCTTCGGCAAAATACTTCGCCATATTTGCGCCGTCGGTAAAGACCGTCTGCGTGAAGGTGGCGCCGTGCTCCTTCTCGTAGTTGCGGAGCTCCGTCCAGTAATCCTTTTCTTCGAGTTCCCCGTCCTCATTATAGAAGTAAGCGCCGCCGTAGAGGAAGATCCCGTTTTGATAGTCGTGGATCACCGTTCCGTCGTAATAGCCGGCGTCGGCAAGTTCGATGAAGTGCTGAACGGTTTGGGGAGCCCCTTTGCGGGAGAGCGTGTAATCGACCTGATATTCCTTGCCGTTGAACTCATAGGTGATCGTCACTTCGGGATTGTTTGTATCGCAACCGGCAAACAGAGCCATTGCGGAACCGCAAATTACGGCAGACGCCATGACCGCCAAAAGGCGCAAAGACTTCTTCATATTGACCTCCGTTGAGATCTTCCTTCGCGGAAAATCTTACCATAGCTCTATTTTACCCGTAAATGCGGTTTCCGTCAAGTGCTTTTGAAGCAATTCGAATGAAAATTGTGCAAAAACTCCCGTGCGGAGCGGAGTAGGACGATGGATTTGGAAACAAGCCATTTCTAATTCGTCATGTTGAGCCGCCACGAAGTGGCGTGTCGAAACATCGCCTCAGTGTTAAGACAGTGGAGACCCTTCGACTTCGCTCAGGGTGACAATTCAGAACACTGCGCGGGCGACGGATTGAGAACGCGCAATAATCTTGCCCACCCCTCAAGGGGTGGGTGTCACGCGCATAGCGCGTGACGGAAGGGGTGTATTCACGAGCGCAAAAACACCCCCTCAGTCACTTCGTGACAGCTCCCCCTCAAGGGGGCGCCAAGAAAGAGGTGACCCCCTTTCGGCATTCGCTCCGCTCATGCCACTTTCCCCCGCGCATTCGCGCGGGGGACAACTAAAACACTGCGGCGACCCTTCGACACGCCTCGCTTCGCTCGTCGGCTCAGGGTGACGAATTCAGAACGTTTTCTGATTCCGTCATTCCGAGCTTGTCGAGGAATCGCCTCAGCGTTAAAACTGCGGCGACCCTTCGACACGCCTCGCTTCGCTCGTCGGCTCAGGGTGACGAATTCAGAACGTTTTCTGATTCCGTCATTCCGAGCTTGTCGAGGAATCGCCTCAGCGTTAAAACTGCGGCGACCCTTCGGCAAGCTACTTTTAGCCCATATCGTCGCCCGTGAGTGTGCCGTTGTTACAGATGACCTCGGTAAGAACGGGTGACCAAGAAGGTCCAGATTTCACAGTCGGTTTCCACGTGCCAAATCTATCTCCCTCCTTTTCAATCTCTTTCCATGCATCTGTTGAGCCGCGGAATTTGATGCTCGTGAGGTTTTCGCAACCTTGAAATGCTCCTTTGGCGATCGACTGCACGCCGCTTCCGACCGTCATATCGGAAAGTACGCTACAACAGTAAAATGTGCCGCTTTTGATTGATGTTACGCCGTCGCCGATTACAACACGGGTAAGTGACTCGCAGTTGGAAAATGCATTCGATTCAAGTGTTTCGACCGTATTTGGAATGACGATTTCGGTCAGCCCTGTACGGTTAAACGCCGTCTCGCTTATTGTGCGCACCGTAGAAGGAATAGAGATCTGCGTGAGCATTGCGCATTGTGAAAAAGCGGCACCGCCTATTGTCTCTAACCCCTCAGACAACACAACCGAACTAAGCTTACTCCTTCCGTTGCTAAGTCCGTAACAGAACATATGCGGCAATTCTCTCACTCCCTTGCCGACCTGCATGCTTTCAAGGTTTTCACAACCGTAAAAAGCGCTCTCTCCAACTTCTTGCACACTGTCCGGAATACGCATGTGTACAATGCCGGAACCGTAAAACGCATTTTGTCCGATGCTCTGCAAGGAAGAGGGCAATTCGATCTCGGTAAAGGCGCAGTTTGTGAATGCGCCATCTCCTATCGTTTCCAGAGAGGAGTTCAGTTCGACCTCGGTGAGCGCTTTATCCCAGTTAAACGCCTGCTCCCCGATCTCCTTGACAGAACTTCCGAGCTTCACGCGGCGAAGCGAAGCGCATTGATAGAACGCAATCCTGCGGATATATACGACCGAATCGGGGATAACGACGCTCGTGATGTCCTCATAAAAGAACGCCTTTTCGGCGATCTCGGTGACAGGCTTGCCGCAATACATAGCGGGGATCGTAATATCGCCGCTCTCGGTTCCGATCCCGATGACGTGGCACTCGTTTTCATACACCGCGTATTCGAGCCCCAACACCTCTCCGCCGCAGACGGTGCACTCCCCGTTCTCCGCGGTGTGCGGCTCCTTTTCGGTAAGCGCCTCTTCGCAGACGGGGCAGATCTTCCAGTGTCCTTCGTTATCCGAGGTCCAAACGCCCTCAGCGTGACCGAGCGCGTCCACGCTCTTCGTCTCTTTTTCATGGCAAACGCCGCATTCGCGCTCCTGCGTACCCTTCTCCGTACAGGTGGGAGCTTCTTTTTCTTGCCAAGTCCCCCACTTATGCCCCGCCGCGGGAGTTTTTTGCCGCTCCTCTTTGCCGCACTTCGGGCAACTCCGCTTTTCCGTTCCCTCTTCCGTGCAGGTGGGAGCAGTCTCCTCCTTCCAAGTACTCCACTCATGTGCGCATTCCCCTCTTATGCTTCCGCAACCGCCCAAAACGAGCGCCGCGCCGAGAGCGATCGCAACAATGCCTTTTGCCTTCATATGTTTTTTCCTCCATACATAAAATTTCTTTCATTATAACTAACTAACAGTTAGAAGTCAAGCAAATTACTAACCTGCGGTTATAAATTTTATATATGGACGATGTGGAATTATTGAAAAGAAGATTGCGGGAAGAAATCAAACGGAGCGGGCTTACGACAGTGGAGATTGCGCGGCGGGTGGGCGTTTCGCCTGAAATGATCACGCAATATTCCACAACAAAAAAATTGCCGCGGCTGGACACCTTTATGCGCATTTGCCGCGAACTCGACCTTTCCGCCGATGAAATTCTCGGCTTAAAAAAATATTAAAGCTCGCCGAACGGCATGCGAAAAGCCTCCCCTTTCAAAAAGGAGAGGCTTTTTTACAATTTTAATTGAGTTTTTCGAGGAGCTTGAAGTCGATGCCCTTCTCGCCGATCTTGATGATCTCGACCTTGACGGTATCGCCGACGGAGAGCACGTCCTCCACCTTTTCCACCCGCTTGTTGGAGAGCTTGGAGATGTGAATCATGCCGTCCTTTCCGGGAGCGAATTCGACGAACGCGCCCATGGTGGAGAGGATCCGCACGACGGTGCCGATGAACATATCGCCCACTTCGGGATCGTGCACGATGCTCTCGATGATCGCCTTCGCGCGCTGTGCGCTCTCAGGATTGCCATAGGAAGCGATACAGACGGTGCCGTCGTCCTCGATGTCGATCTTGGTGCCCGTCTCGGCAATGATGGAGTTGATGACCTTGCCCTGCTTGCCCACGACGTCGCCGATCTTTTCGGGATCGATGGTAAAGGAGATGATGCGGGGCGCATATTTCGAGAGATCGGGCGCAACTTCGGGTACGCATTCGAGCATCTTGCCCAAAATGAACTGTCTGCCCTCGTTCGCCTGCTCGATCGCGGTGTGCATGATCTCCTCGGAGATGCCCTTGATCTTGATATCCATCTGGATAGCGGTGATCCCCTTCATGGTGCCGGCGACCTTAAAGTCCATATCGCCGAGGAAGTCTTCGAGGCCCTGAATATCGGTCATGACGCGGAATTCGCCCGTCTCCTGGTTCTTGATGAGCCCCATCGCAACGCCCGCCACAGGGGCTTTAATGGGCACGCCTGCGTCCATGAGCGCCATCGTGGAGCCGCACACGGAAGCCATCGACGAGGAGCCGTTGCTCGACAAAATGTCGTTGACGACGCGGATGGCGTAAGGGAAATCTTCCTTCGAAGGAATGACGGGTTCCAAAGCGCGCTCTGCAAGGGCGCCGTGACCGATCTCTCTTCTTCCGGGGCTTCTCAAAGCCTTCGCCTCGCCCGTGCAATAGCCGGGGAAGTTGTACTGGTGCATATACCGCTTTTCGGTCTCGTCGTCGAGCCCTTCGAGCTTCTGCGCCGCCGCGAGCATATCGAGGGTGCAGGTGGTGAGGGTCTGCGTCTGACCGCGGGTGAACACCGCCGAGCCGTGTACGCGGGGCAAAACGTGCCGTTCGCACCAGATGGGACGGATGTCTTTCAAGCCTCTGCCGTCGGGACGGACGCCGTGGTCGAAGATCTTCGCGCGCACCTTCTCTTTGGTGAGGTAATAGAGGCTGTCTTTGATCTCCCGCACGTTTTCGGGATAGATCTCTTTGAAATATTCGAGCGTTTCGGCTTCCACGCGGTCTTGCCTGTTCTGGCGCTCCTCTCTGTCGAAGGTGTCGAGCGCCCAGTCGAGCTTGTCCGAAGCGAATTTGCGGACCGCCGCGTCGATCTCTTCCGGAATGTGATAGAGTTCGATCTCCTTCTTGGGCTTGCCGACGGCGGGAACGATCGTCTCTTCGATGAAGGCGCAAATTTTCTCGATCTCGCGCTGACCGAACATGATCGCGCCGACCATCTCGTCGTTGGTGACCTCGTTCGCGCCCGCCTCGATCATGAGGATGGCGTCCTTGGTGCCGGCGAGGTTGAGGTGGATGCTGCTCTTTTCGCGCTGGGCGCTATCGGGGTTGATGACATATTCCCCGTCCACAAGCCCGACGACGACCGAGCCCGTGGGACCCGCCCAAGGAATGTCGGAGATGGCAAGGGCGATGGAAGAGCCGATCATGGCGAGGGGCTCCGGCGCGACGTCGGGCTCCACCGAGAGGGCGGAAGCGGTGACGACGACGTCGTTGAAGAGTCCCTTCGGGAAGAGCGGGCGGAGCGGACGGTCGATGAGGCGCGCCGTAAGGATTGCCTTATCGGAAGCTCTCCCCTCTCTGCGTTTGAAGCCGCCGGGAATTTTGCCCACGGCATACATTTTTTCTTCGTAATCCACTTGAAGGGGGAAGAAATCCATTCCTTCGCGGGGAGCGGGGGACATGCAGACGTTCACCATGACCGCCGTTTCGCCGCAACGGACCACGCAGGAGCCGTTCGTTTGCTCCGCATATTTGCCCGTTTCGACGATGACTTCTCTGCCCCCTACCGTAAATTTGAATTCTCTGTAATTCGGTGTCATATCATTTCTACTCCTTATTCTTTTCTGTTCTTGTGCCCTTCCGCCGCCGATCGGCGGAGAGCGGATAAAAAAAGAGGGCGCGGAATGACCCGCCGCCCTTTTTCCTTATTTTCTGAGTTCCAAAGCCGCAACGATCGCACGGTAACGCTCGATGTCTTTTGCTTTGAGGTAATCCAAAAGCCCGCGACGTTTCCCGACCATCTTCAAAAGACCGCGACGGGAATGGTTGTCGTGCTTATGAAGTTGCAGATGCTCGTTGAGGTGGTTGATGCGCTCGGTGAGGAGCGCGATCTGCACTTCGGGAGAGCCGGTATCCCCTTCGTGTTGCGCGTACTTTCTGATGATCTCGTTCTTTTCCATTTGCGTTTATCCTCCTATGGAAGTATTCGCGTTCCGCCAAGAGATGCGTGGAGAGCGCAATTCCTCGCGGACGTCTTTTATAGAATACCATATTCCGAGGAGATTGTCAAAGCATTTTCGGGGGTGTTTGCAAATTCTTTTTTTAGTGGAAGTGCGGCATAGAGACGTCGCCCGCCACACATGACGCGCGGCGGGCGACGTGTATTTTATCCGCGACTTAAAACAAGTCGACCTCGACATAATCCGTGGGAAGAGGAATGAGCTCCACTTCGCCATAGCCGTACACAAGACCGAATTGCACAGGCTTTCCGTTATCGTATTTAAGCCCAAACGCACACAGCCGTCCGTTTTTGAATTTTAAGGCGAATGTCATGTCCGCATATGTCCCGTGCGTCTCATCCGTATCGGTGTAAAGATAGGCGTGAAGCGTATCATCATATGTAACTTGTGCGTATTTGTCCTTTAAGGAGCGGATCTCCTCGGAAACGGCGGAGGGACCGCCCCAAAGCATCGCATCATACATTTCCTCGGAACAGGTCGCATGCCCCCATTGAGTACCCTGCTCATCTAACGTTTGATAGAGTTCGTATTTTCCATCCTTGTACTCGGCGATCATATAGCCCTTTCCGCTTTCCACTTCGCTTGGATCGCTCATTTCTACCAGCACCTTTTTCCCCATAAACGCATAATATTCGGAATACGTGTGTGTCGTTGGATCGCCTTCAAACTCCACCTTGAAGTTTTCGAACAATTCTTTGGAAAATGCCGCTTCCCATTCCTCCTCGGTGAGTTTGTCGGAAACAAGCGCAGTAAGGTCGGTATCCTTGTCGATCTTGTAATAATGGCAAGTCGTGCATTCACCGTTTTGGAAGGTGTGCGCCTCCTTCGTCACGGCGTCCGCGTGTCCGCAGGTAGCATCATGCCAATGATACTCACCGTCGCTCGTCCAGCCCTCCGCAAAGGCGTGCGTGTGCTCGGTGCCGCCCTGCTCGGTGCCGCCCTGCTCGGTGCCGCCCTGCTCGGTGCCGCTTTGCTGTGTACCACCTTGTTGCGTTCCGCCTTGCTGTGTACCACCTTGTTGCGAGCCGCCCTGCTCGGTGCCGCCTTGATTCTCTTTTTCGCCGCAGCCGACGCCCAATCCCAACACGAGCGCGCCCGCCAGCAACATTGCCAAAAATCCTGCTTTCTTCATGAGTTCTCTCCTTTTGCATATGATAGGTATATTATAGTCCCCATTTTAGAAACTGTCAAGTGAACAGTCCCCATTTTTGATATTTTTTGCTTGACATGACAAACATATTTGCAACGAGATTAAAAGAGTTGATTGAAGAAAGCGGAAAAATGCAGAAAGACATTTGCGCAGACTTGCACATTTCCAAACAGAAGCTCTCCAAGTGGAAAACAAGTTATAATGAGCCGAGTTTAGACGAGCTTTGTATGCTCGCGCTTTATTTCGATGTTACGACCGATTATTTACTTGGGATCGTAGATGAAACGGGCGTACGAATTACGTCACCCTGAGCTTGTCGAAGGGTCTCCGCAGTGTTCTCTTGGCGCCTCCTTTGAGGAGGAGCTGTCACCGAAGGTGACTGAGGTGGTGGCATTCAGAACAAAGAACACCACCCCCCTACCCCCCTCCTTGGAGGGGGCAAAATTTAGTTGTCCCCCAACTTGTTTGGGGGAAAGTGGCGAACACAGTGAGCCGAAAGGGGGGACGATTGCCCTCTCCTTGAGGAGAGGGTGCCGCAGGCGGGTGTGGTGGGCTACGACCAAGGTCGCGTCAATGCGGAATGGCATTTTAGAAACAAAGGACACCACCTCAGTCACCTACGGTGACAGCTCCTCCTCAAAGGAGGCGCCAAGAAAGAACTGCCCCCTTCCCTACCCGTTTTGGCGGCAGGTACCGCCAAAACCCGTACTTCGCGGCTATGCCGCTCGTGCCGCCCTTCGACACCATAAAGAACGTGCGGGCGGTCTGCGCCAACGCTC
>CANRNP010000050.1 GCA_947632015.1 uncultured Clostridia bacterium
TCGAGCGTCCCGCAGGACAAAGTCGCCGTCGTCAACCAATTCGGCGGCAGCATGCCCAACGCCATCGGCATTCCCGAATTCCGCCTGCCGAAGGCGATCGTCGCGCGGGAAACGGAGGAGTTGAAGCGCCTCGGCGTCGAATTCGTCTTGAACGCGGTCGCGGGCAAGACGTTTACGGTGGAAGAACTTTTTGCGGCGGGCTTCGGCGCGGTCTTTCTCGGCACGGGCGCGGGGCTCCCGAAATTTATGGGCATCGCGGGGGAGAACGCGAAGGGGGTATTTTCGGCGAACGAGTACCTCACCCGCGTCAACCTCATGAAGGCATACGAGGAAAACGGCGAGACGCCCGTGTTTCGCGCAAAAAAGGTGGCGGTCGTCGGCGGCGGAAATGTCGCGATGGACGCGGCGCGCACGGCGAGGCGGCTGGGCGCGGAGACGACGGTCGTCTACCGCCGCTCCCGCGCGGAGATCCCCGCACGGCGGGAGGAAGTGTTGCACGCCGAGGAGGAGGGCGTCGTCTTTCGCCTACTCTCCGAGCCCAAAGAGATCCTCACGGACGGGGAGAGCAACGTCGTCGGGCTCAGATGCGCCGAAATGGAGCTTGGCGCGCCCGACGCTTCGGGCAGGCGCAGACCGGTCGAACGGGAGGGGAGCGGGTTCGTGCTCGAAGCGGACTGCGTGATCATGGCGCTCGGCACTTCCCCGAATCCGCTGTTGAAGCGGACGACGGCGGGGCTTGAAACGGGCGCGCGCGGGGAGATCGCCGCAAACGAGCGGGGCGAGACCTCTCTCAAAGGGGTGTTTGCGGGCGGCGACGCCGTAACGGGCTCGGCGACGGTCATCCTTGCGATGGGCGCGGGCAAGCGCGCCGCGCAGTCCATCGACGACTATCTTTCGGAGCGGCCTTGAATGACCGCGAAGGCTTTTTCCGCCCCCGCGCCCGAAGGCGCGGGGGCTTTTCCGCTTCTAAACCCATCCCGCCGCTCATAAAATAGGACATGGGTTTTTTGTATCGGCACAGAGTGCTGTTCGGGGCGCTTGCCCTTACGCTCGCCGTCGGCTTTACGCTCGCCGTCTGTTTTTATGCCCTTTCGGGGACTGCCGCGGAAGCCCACAGGCTCACCGTGGTGCTCGACGCCGGACACGGCGGGGTGGACGGCGGCGTCGTGGGCGTGCGGACGGGGGTGAAGGAGAGCGAGATCAACCTCGCCATCACTTATTTGTTGCAGGAAAAATTCGAGGACGCGGGCTTTGCGGTGGCGCTCACCCGCAGGACGGAAGCGGGGCTCTACGGCGCGGCGACGCCGGGGTATAAGAAGCGGGATATGCAACGGCGCGCCGAGATTATCCGCGCCTCTTCGCCCGCGATCGTCATCTCCGTGCACCAGAATTTCTTTTCTCTCTCTTCCCGCCGCGGCGCGCAGGTCTTTTTCCGCGAGAGTTCGTCCCTTTCCAGGACGCTCGCCTGCAACATCCAGACGGCGCTCAACGATATGCCCGAATGCGTGAAGCGGAGCGATCCGCTCAAAGGGGATTATTTCATCCTCAACTGTTCCGAGGTCCCGTCCGTCATCGTGGAGTGCGGATTTTTATCCAACCCGGAGGACGAACAGCTGTTGCTCTCGGACGGTTACCGGGAAAAACTCGTCGGGGCGATCGTTTCGGGGGCGATCGGGTTTCTTTCTTCTTCGGCAAATGTCGGGCAATTCGGTTGACTTATCGTTTCGCCCGTGATATAATAGCAAGGATATGAGCGGCTATTGCCACAAAAAGAGCTATACGCTCCGCTATACCGATTTCGATTTCAAGGACGAGCTGAAACCGTCCTCCCTTCTTGCTTTGGCGCAGGAAGCGGCGGCGTCGAGCGCGGATGAGCTGGGATTCGGTTACGAGGCGCTCAAAGCGAAAAATTACGGTTTTATCGTCGTCCAGACCTGTTGCGAGCTGTTCGCCCCCGCCAGACTCGGCGAAACGCTCACGGTGGAAACGTGGCCCTTGCCGCCGCGGCACGTCATTTTCGAACGGGATTACCGGATCGGGAACAAATTCGGGGAAATCATTGCGTTGCTGGCTTCTCGCTGGTGTCTCATTGATTTACCCCGTTTTTCTATGTTGTTGCCCGAAGCGCTCGGCGAAGTCCACGCGCGCTGCCCCTACAATCCCGCGCGCGCCCTTCCCGCGCCCGAATGGAAGATCCGCAGGATCGCCGACGGGGAGGAATGCGGGCGGCACAAGGTCGTTCTCTCCGATTGCGACCACTATCTGCACGTGAACAACGCGCGCTACGCCGATCTCTTCCTCGACCGGCTCCCGCCGGACGGGAAAAAGCTCAGATCTTTCAAGATCTCCTATGCGCGGCAGGCGAAGGAGGGGGCGGAACTCGTCTTTTTCAAGAAAACGACCGAAAGGGGCGCCGTGATGGAAGCGCGGGAGGGGAGCGAACTCATCGCGCAGTTCGAAATGGCGTCGGAGGACGAGCCGTGAGCCGCCATACCGCCCGCAGATACCGAAGCGGGGCGGAAAAATATGTCCGCACGGTGAAATACCTGCTCGTCGCCCTGAGCGTCGCGCTCTTTCCCGTCCTCATGGTGCTTACGGCGGTCGCCTGCAACGTCACGGGATTGCCGCGCGTCGTTTATTCCGTCGTCGTGGCGGTCGCCGCCGCGGCATGGGCGGTCGTGTACGGGGCGTATTGCATGCGGGTCTCGATGGGGACGGTGCTCGGCTTGGAGACGACGGAGAAGGTCGTGCATCTTTACACCAGGCGAAAGACGTTCACCTACGACGTGAAAATGGGCTGCGTCGCGGTCGAGGTCAAAAAGAACCGCTTCATCTGCACCTTCGAAACGCAGGATTCCCGCGATAAATTCATCTTTTATCGCCACGCCCCATTTTCCAAATATTCGGACGGGCAGTTCACCGAAGAGGACGTCTGCTCCTTCTGCCCCGCGTTCGGGGGCGAGGATTACCGCAAACAGAGAGGAAATACATGAAAAAGAAAGTTTATATCACGTTGGAAAACGGAAGAGTGTTCGAAGGGATCTCGTTCGGCGCCGAGCGCGAGGCGATCGGCGAGCTCGTGTTTACGACGGGCATGACGGGTTATCTCGAAACGCTCACCGATCCGAGCTATTTCGGGCAGATCGTCACGCAGACCTTTCCGCTCATCGGAAATTACGGGGTCATTCCGCCCGATTTCGAGAGCAAAAAGAGCTGGGTCACCGCCTACATCGTGCGCGAGAAGTGCGACGCACCCTCCAACTTCCGTTCGGAAGGCGCGCTCGAAGGATATTTGAAACAGCAAAACGTGCCTGCGGTCTACGGGGTGGATACCCGCGAACTCACCCGCACGGTACGGGAAGCGGGGGTGATGAACGCGGCGATCTCCTTTGCGCCCTTCTCCGATTTTGCGGCGTTGAAGGCATACCGCGTAAAGGACGCGGTGAAGTCGGTCACCTCCCAAAAGGTCGAAACTTTCGGCGAAAAGGGCGGATACGAGGTCGTGCTTTACGATTTCGGCGCCAAGGCGAACATCGAGCGGGAGCTCGTGGAGCGGGGTTGCCGCGTCACGGTGGTGCCCGCGGGGTTCTCCGCGGAAGAAGTGCTCGCCCTCGGTCCCGACGGGATCATGCTCGCGAACGGTCCGGGGGATCCCGCCGAAAATACGGAGATCATCGCAAATATCAAAAAGCTCGCGGGGAAGAAGCCCATCTTCGGCATCTGTCTCGGTCACCAGCTGTTCGCGCTCGCGATGGGCGGGCAGACGCGGAAGATGAAATACGGGCACCGCGGTGCCAACCAGCCCGTCAAAGAGCTGAGCACGGGCAGGGTGTTCATCACGAGCCAGAACCACGGCTATGAGGTCGTGTCCGATTCCTTGCCTTGCGGGACGCTCTCCTTTATCAACGCCAACGACGGCACCTGCGAGGGGGTGGACTACCCCGAACTCAACGCCTCCACGGTACAATTCCATCCGGAGGCATGCTCCGGTCCGCGCGACGCGGGCTTCCTCTTCGAACGTTTCCTGCAAAGAATGGCAAAAACATAAAACCGCTCCCCGACGGGGGAGCAGAAACATACAAGGATTCACTATGCCGAAAAAACCAGAGATCCAAAAAGTACTTGTCATCGGGTCGGGTCCCATTGTCATCGGACAAGCTGCGGAATTCGACTACGCGGGGGCGCAGGCGTGCCGCGTCCTGAAAGACGCGGGCGTGAACGTCGTTTTGTGCAACTCCAACCCCGCGACCATCATGACCGATAAGATGCTCGCCGACGAGATCTACCTCGAACCGCTCACCGAAGACAGCTTGAAGCGCATCATCATCAAAGAGCGCCCCGATTCCCTGCTCGCCTCTCTGGGCGGACAGACGGGGCTCACGATGGGCTGTAAACTCGCCAAAGACGGGTTTCTCGACGAATGGGGAGTGAAGCTCATCGGCACCAAGCTCGACGCGATCGACCGCGCCGAGGACCGCGAGCTCTTTAAGGAGACGATGAAAAAGATCCATCAGCCCGTCGTGCCCTCCGACATCGCCTATACGGTGGAGGAGTGCGTGGCGATCGCGGAAAAGCTCGGCTATCCCGTGATCGTGCGCCCCGCGTTCACCCTCGGCGGCGCGGGCGGCGGCGTCGCCTGCAACGAAGAGGAGCTCCGCCTCATCTCCCACAACGGGCTCATGCTCTCGCCCATCACGCAGGTGCTCATCGAAAAGTACATCGGCGGCTGGAAAGAGATCGAGTTCGAAGTGCTCCGCGACAGCGCGGGCAACGTGATCACCGTCTGCTCGATGGAGAACTTCGACCCCGTCGGCGTGCACACGGGGGATTCCATCGTCATCGCGCCCGCGGTCACGCTGTCGGACAAGGAGTACCAGATGCTCCGCACCGCGTCCCTCAACATTATCAGCGAACTCGGCATCGAGGGGGGGTGCAACTGCCAGTTCGCCCTTCATCCCACGAGTTTCGAATACGCCGTCATCGAGGTGAATCCCCGCGTTTCCCGCTCATCGGCGCTTGCGAGCAAGGCGACGGGCTATCCCATCGCAAAGGTCGCCACGAAGATCGCCCTCGGCTACACCCTCGACGAGATCAAAAACGACGTGACGGGCAAGACGTACGCCTGTTTCGAGCCCGCGCTCGACTATGTGGTGGTGAAACTGCCCAAGTGGCCCTTCGATAAGTTTTTGTATGCGAAACGGGGGCTCGGCTCCCGCATGAAGGCGACGGGGGAAGTCATGGCGATCGGCTCTTCCTTCGAGCAGGCGATCATGAAGGCGGTGCGCGGCGCGGAGATCAATCTCTCCACCCTCGACGCGCCGAAATTCCGCAACCTTACGCGGGAAGAACTCCTTGCCGAGCTCCACAAGACGACGGATGAACGCCTCTTCGTGGTGTATGCGGCGCTCCATGCGGGCGTCTCTCCCGACGAGATCTTCGAGATCACCAAGATCGACCGTTGGTTCCTCTGCAAATTGCTCAATCTCGTCGAATTCGAGCGGCATATCACGGGCAGAAAACTCACGAAAGAGGACTATCTCACGGGGAAGAAGCTCGGCTATACCGATAAAGTGCTCTTTGAAAAGAGCGGGGAGAAACTTCCTTCCCACCGCCGCGCCGTGTTCAAGATGGTAGATACCTGCGCCGCCGAATTTTCGGCGCAGACCCCGTACTTCTATTCGACCTACGACGAACCCGATCACGACGAGGCGAGACCGTTTGTGGAAAAGAGCATAGAAAAGAAGCGCAAACGGGTCATTGTCATCGGGTCGGGTCCCATCCGTATCGGGCAGGGCATCGAATTCGACTATTCCTCCGTCCACTG
The DNA here is from genome assembly GCA_947632015.1 of uncultured Clostridia bacterium. GTDB lineage: Bacteria > Bacillota > Clostridia > Christensenellales > Borkfalkiaceae > Gallimonas. The sequence goes on from CANRNP010000050.1 coordinate 5,825, forward strand.
CGTGTGGACGCTCAAATCCCTCGGCTATGAGGTGATCATCATCAACAACAACCCGGAGACGGTCTCCACCGACTTCGACACGGCGGACAGGCTGTACTTTGAATCGCTTACCCCGGAGGACGTGCAGAACGTCATCGACGTGGAGAAGCCTTACGGCGTCGTGATCACCTTCGGCGGACAGACAGCGATCAAGCTCTGCGGCTATCTCGCGCGGAAGGGGGTCCGCATCCTCGGCACGAGCGCGGACAGCGTGGACATGGCGGAGGACCGCGAGCGCTTCGACCGCCTGTTGGAGCAGTTCGACATCGCCCGTCCCAAGGGGCTCACCGTAATGAGCAAGGAAGAGGCGATCGGCGCCGCCGAGACGCTCGGCTATCCCGTGCTGCTCCGCCCCAGCTACGTCATCGGCGGGCAGAACATGACCATCGCCTTCACCGAGAACGACATTTCCCGCTATATGGACGTCATCCTGGCGCAGGGGATCGAAAATCCCGTGCTCTGCGACAAATATCTCATGGGTACGGAGCTCGAAGTGGACGCCATTTCCGACGGGACGGACGTCCTCATTCCTGGGATCATGCAGCATGTGGAGCGCGCGGGCGTGCATTCGGGCGACTCCATCGCCGTCTATCCCCCGTACCATCTGAGCGACGGGATGCTCCGCCGTATCGTGGAAGTCTCCACCCGTCTTGCGCTCGAACTCAAAACGAAGGGGCTCATCAACATTCAATATCTCATCTACCAGAACCGCCTCTACGTCATCGAAGTCAATCCGCGGGCGAGCCGTACCATTCCCTACATCTCCAAAGTGACGGGGGTGCCCATGGTGGAGCTCGCCACGAAGATCATGGTGGGGGCGAAGCTGAAAAAGCTCGGCTACGGCACGGGGCTCTATCCCAACTCTCCCTATGTGGCGGTGAAGGTGCCCGTGTTCTCCTTCGAGAAATTGAACGACGTCAATTCCCAGCTCGGTCCCGAAATGAAGTCTACGGGCGAAGTGCTCGGCATCGGAAAGACGATCGAGGAGGCGCTCTTCAAGGGGCTCGTTTCGGCGGGCTTCAAAATGTGCCATCCCACGAAGGAAAAGCCCGTCGGGGTGTATTTCACCATCAACGACCAGGATAAGCCCGAAATCGTCTCCATCGCAAAGAAGTTCGCCGACCTCGGCTGCAAACTGTATGCCACGGCGGGCACGGCGAAAGTCATCGAGGGGCTCGGCATCGAGGTGACGGTCGTCGAGCGGCTCAAAGCGACCAAGCAGGTCTCAAAGCTCATGGACGAGGGCGCGATCGACTATATCATCTATACCGGCAAGACGGACGTCGATTCCATCAACGACTATATCGAATTGCACCACCACGCGGTGCTCCTCGGCGTCACGGTGCTCACCTCGCTCGATACGGCGAACGCCCTCTGCGACATCATCGCGAGCAAGTTCACCGAGTACAATACCGAGCTCGTGGATATCAACCATCTCAGAAAGAGCAAGCTCTCGCTCAGCTTTGTCAAGATGCAGTCCTGCGGGAACGATTATATCTTCTTCGATAACACCGACGGGTCGATCACCTGCCCCGAATCGCTTGCGATCAATTTCGTCAGCCGCCATTACGGCATCGGCGGGGACGGGATCGTGCTCATCGAAGGCTCGAAGGTCGCCGACGCGAAGATGCGGGTATTCAACCAGGACGGGAGCGAAGGGGCGAACACGGCGAACGCCGTCCGCTGCGTCGCGAAATACCTCTACGACAACCGCATGGTGACGGGGGACACGATGACGATCGAAACGGTGAGCGGCGTCTGCCGGGTGACCGTGTATTCCTTCGGCGGCGTGGTGTCGTCCGCGAGCGTGGAGCTCGGCGCCGCGGAAGAGACGCGCGGCAAGAAGTCGTCCTCCTTCCTCCAAGCCCTCGAAAAGGGCGGGTACGAGAGCGCTCTCGTTAAGTTGGAGGGGCTGAACTGCGTCATCTTCGACGAGGCGGTGGACAGGCGGGACCTCGGCGCGGACGCGCTCCTGCTGGAAGGAGACAGGGCGTTTGCCGTAAAGCCCGATTTGGAAGCCGTGCGCGTCGTGAACCGCGTTACGATAAAGATGCGCGCCTACGAACAGGGGAACGGCGAAACTTACGCGAGCGGCACGGGCGCCGCCGCCGCCGTGTTCGCCTGCGTCAAGAGGGGGCTTTGCGACGCGGAAGCAGACGTCACCGTGAAGGCGAAGGGGGGCGACCTCATCGTGAGGGTCGGAAAAGACGGCTCTCTGAACCTGACGGGCGGCGTGCAGAAGATCTATGAAGGGAGGGTGGAATTTTGATCCGTGACGCCTACTATGAGGAGAGCGCCGCCAGCGAAAAAGCGGTGAAAGAGGCAAAGCTGTACACGGCTTGCAACGTCGTCAGCATCGTCTTTTTCGTCATCGCCGCGATCCAGTTCTTCTTTGCATTTCTGAATATCTCCGCCGCCATTGCGGAATTCCGCCTTCCGGCAGACGATCCGAACGCCATCGACGGGATCCAGCTCGGCTACGGCATTGTTTCCTGGGTCTTGATGACCCTCGCACCGTTTGCGGTGGGGCTCTTTCTCTACTTTTTCAAGCGGCGCTTCAACCAGAGTTACGACTATGTGTTCGTCGAGGATGAATTCAGGGTCGCGCGGGTATATAACGGCAAAAAGCGCAAATACCTCAAAACGATGAAGTGCGACCAGATCTTGAAGATCGGCAAATGCGAGAACGACAGCTTCGAGCGGACGATCGCGGGACTTTCGAAAAAACAGATCGTCTTTCTCACGCCCAACAAAGTTCCCGCCAAGAACAAAAATTTTTATTATCTGCTTTACAGTTCCTCGATCGAAAAAACGGTGAATATCATCGAAGTGCGCACGGAGATGATCGATTATCTCGTCCGTGCCGCAGGCAGAAATAAGTGGGAGCCGCGATGATCTATCTCGACAATGCGGCGACGACCCGTCCAAACGAAAGGGCGCTTGCCGCGGCGCTCAAATTCGCGGCGCAGGAATATTACAACCCCTCCGCGCGCTACGGCGGGGGGCTCGCCGTTTCCAAAGAGCTCAAACGGGCGCGGGAAGGACTGCTCGGAATGCTCGCCGATCCCGCGCGGTTTGAACTCATCTTCACTTCGGGCGGGACGGAGGCGGACAACCAAGCCCTGCGCTGTTTGGGCAAGCGCAACCTCGTCATCTCGGCGGGGGAGCATGCGGCGGTCTACGAAACGGCGCTGGCGATGAAAAACGCGGGGGTCGAAGTGCGCATTGCGCCCGTCGGGGCGGACGGCGCCGCCGATCCTTCGGCGCTTCTCTCCCTTGTGGACGAAAAGACGAGCCTCGTCTCCGTAGTGCATGTAAATAACGAGACGGGCGCGGTGAACGACATTTTCGCTCTCGCTGCCCGGATCAAAAAGAAAAACCCGCGGTGCCTTGTCCACAGCGACGGCGTGCAGGCGTTCGGAAAGATCCCCGTGCGGCTCACGGAAGCGATCGATCTGTACTCGGTGAGCGCCCATAAGATCGGCGGGATAAAGGGGATCGGCGCGCTGATAAAGCGCAAAGACCTCGCGCTTTCCCCCCTCATCAGCGGCGGCGGGCAGGAGAACGGCAGGCGGAGCGGCACCGAGAACGTGCTCGGCATTCTCGACTTCTTTTATGCCGCCGAGGAAAAATTCCGCACGGCGGAAGCCGATTTTTCCCGCCTTCTGCGTTGCCGCGAACGGCTTTGGAGCCTGCTCGACGGGGAGCTGTTCACCCGCATCTCTCCCGAAGGGGGCTCTCCCTACATTCTCACCGTCTCGGCAAAGGGACTTCGGGGGGAGATCTTACAGCATATCAACGAAGAGCGGGGGGTGATCGTCGGCACGGGCAGCGCCTGCTCTTCGAAAAAACCGTTCAGCCGCGTGATCGAAGCGTGCGGCTACGGAAAAGAGATCTTAGGCGGCGTTTTGCGGTTCAGCTTTTCCCCCGCAACGACGGAAGAGGAGATCGAAAATGCCGCCGCCGCGGTCAACGCTTCCGCGGCAGAATTGAAATCGAGGATAGGTTAATGGAAAAAGTCATCATCATCCGCTATTCGGAAATTCACCTCAAAGGAAAAAACCGCGGCTATTTCGAGCATGTTTTTTCCGTCAATTTGGAGCGCGCCATGAAGGGGCTCCGCCACGAACTGCACCGCACGAGCGGAAGGTATCTCGTCACCGGGTTCGACGAAGAGCGGGTGGAGGAGATCTGCGGGCGGATCTGCCGCGTGTTCGGCGTGCAGTCCTATTCGGTGGGGCTGTGCGTGCCCTGCGACGAAGAGAGCGTCTACCGCGCGGCAAAGGAAGTGTGTCCCCGCGAAGGCACCTTTAAGGTGATCACCCACCGCGCGGACAAGAAATATCCCCTCACGAGCATGGAACTCAGCGCCCGCGTCGGCGGACGGCTCCTCGACGAATTCCCCGCCCTCACCGTCGACGTG
>CANRNP010000051.1 GCA_947632015.1 uncultured Clostridia bacterium
TCCTTTGGGGAGTTTGGAAGAGGTCGGAGATCTTTGCCCGCACTTTGAGGGACCCGCACCTTATTTCCGCGGTCCCTTTTTCCCTGCGGACGGAGAGAACGGAGCCCTCCGCGTCCATGCTTTTGACATACACCCTGTCCCCCTCTTTCAGCGCGGACGGATCGACGGGCAATGCGCGGATCTTCTCCTCTTCCTCCTCGAAGGGAGCCGAGGCGATCTTGTTTTTGAGGGTGCGCGCTTTGATGAGATCGGCTTCCGTTACGGTCTCGCGGCGGCAGATCTCTTCGAGTTCGGCGAGGAGCTCCTCCGCCTGCGCGGTGCGGGCGGCGATGATGCGCTTTGCCTCCGCCTTGGAGGAAAACGCGAGTTTTTCGCGCTCCTTTTTGAGCTGTGCCTCCTCTTTTTCGAGCGCGGCAAGGCGCGCCTCCCACTCTTTTTTGAGCGCCGCCGTTTGGGCGAGGAGCTCTTCCGACTTCACGCGGCTCTCTTCCGCCGCGCGCACGGTGTGTTCGAACGCGCGGGCGCCGTCGGAGAGGTGACTGCGCGCTTCCTCGACGATCTCTTCGGGAAGCCCCAGCCGCGAACAGATGAGCAGGGCGTTGGAAGCACCCGGCAAGCCGATCTTCAAGCGGTAGAGGGGACGGAGGCTCTCGCCGTCGAACTCCATACAGCCGTTCTCCACCCCCTCCGTCTCGAACGCGAATTCTTTGAGGGCGGAATAATGGGTGGTGACGATCCCGCGGCAGCCCTTGCCGAGGAGATGGACGAGAACGGCGCGGGCGAGCGCCTGCCCCTCTTCGGGGTCGGTCCCTCCGCCCGGCTCGTCGATGAGGACGAAACTGCGGCTCCCCGCCTGCTCGCAGATCTCCTTTAAGTTGAGCACGTGGGAGGAAAAGGTGGAAAGGTTCTCTTCGATGGACTGGCTGTCGCCCACGTCGCAGAACACGCCGTCGAACACGGAGAGACGGGTCCCCTCGGCGGCGGGCACGAACAGCCCGCACGCCGCCATCAGGCAAAAGAGCCCGCACATTTTGAGGGTGACCGTTTTTCCGCCCGTGTTCGCGCCGCTGATGAGCAGGAAGGAATAGTCCTCCCCCACCGAGACGGATACGGGCACGGCGGTCCTTTGATCGAGCAGCGGGTGCCGCCCCTTTACGATCTCGACGACCCCCCTCCCGCCGAGTTCGGGCTTGATACAATGCAGGCGGTAGGCATATTCCGCGCGGGCGTAATAGCTGTCCGCCTCGTACAAGATCGCAATGTCCCCTTCGAGCCCTTCCCGCATGGCGCCCGCGGCGCGGGAGAGTTCGCCCAAAATGCGCTCGATCTCCTCCTGCTCGTCGATGGTGAGGGAGCGGAGCTCGTTGTTCATTTCGAGCACCTCTTCGGGCTCGATAAAGACGGTCTGCCCCGTTTGGGAGCGGTCGTGGATAAACCCCTTTACGCTCCGCTTATATTCCACTTTGACGGGAATGACGTATCTGTCCCCCCGCATGGTGATCACGGCGTCCTGCAAATATTTGCTCTCCTCGCCCACGAGGTACTCCGCAAGGCGGGCGCGGATGCGTTCGTTGAGGAGACGTATCTCGCGGCGTATGGAAAAGAGGGTCTCGCTGGCGCGGTCGGAGACCTCGTTTTCGCCGACGATCTTTTCGCCGATCTCCTCTTCAAGGCGGCGGTCAAAGACGAGGCGGCCCGTAAGCTCCTTCATGCCCGCGATCTTTTCCCCGGAAAACCCGCGCACCCCGTCGTGGCAGACGCGCGCGGCGCGCAGAAGAAGGGCGATCTCCGTAAGCTCCTTGCAGGAGAGGGTCGCCCCCTTTTCGGCGCGTTCCAGACTGTCGCCGAGGGGAGGGAAATATTCGATCTTCCCCGCGCCGAGGCGGAACAGAAGCTCGCTCGCCTCCTCCGTAAGGGAAAGGCGGCGGCGCGCCTCCGAAAGTTCGGGCGTCGGCTCCAAACCGAGCACGGCGTCCCTTCCCCCTTCGAGGGTAGCATATGCCGAAGCCGCAGAGAGGATCTTATCGAGTTCCAGCCGCAGATGATGTTTTTTCATAACAAACTCCTGTTTGCGTGTCCTCTGTTCGCCCCCGGAAGAGGCGCCTTCTCCGGGCAAGCGAGATAGGGGGCGAGAGCGCCCCTGCCCGTGAGATCGCAAAGACTGCCCGCCGCATGCTTTTCGACGCGGAGCGCCGCGCAGTTATACAGCTCGAAGCGGCAATCGCCGTTCGGCGCGCGGTACCTTCTCAGCGGAAAGGCGCGCCCCTCTTCGTCCCGCAGGGTGTATTCCTCCCGCCTGTCGCACGAAGCGCAATTTTTTTCGAACGGGCAGTAGAGAAGGTCCATCACCTTCACACCGCCGAAGCCGAGGGCAAACACCCCTTCCCCCGAAAGGGCGTCCTGCTCGCGGGTCGTGAGCTCCTTCGAGAGGGCGACATAGTCCGCCCCCGCCCCGAACGCCTCTTCCACGGCGATCGCGTTCGTGAGGTTCCAACCCGTGCCCGCAAAAAAGGAGAGCCCGTAAGCCTTGGAAAGGGGCAATCCGTAATAGCCGTCGCAATAGACGCCGTCGAAAAGGGGCAAAAGAGAAGAGAGCGACTTCTCCTCCGCGGACGTGAGAAAAGGCGGCAGATAGAGAAAACGCTTTCCCTCCCCCTTCTCCCGCACGGCGCGCGCGTAGTCGCCCGGTTTATAGATGAGAATATCGGCGCGCACCCCCGAAAGATCGGAGGCGATGACCGCCGTACGCGCTTCGGCGCCCTCTCTCTTCTTTGCCGTAAAAGAGGGGGCGGGCAATTCCCGCACGGGCAGAAAACGGGCGGACAGCCGCGCGTAAAAATCCCGCCGGATGGCATTGAGGGCGGACCGCGGCAAAAAAGCGCCCGACGTCTCTATTTTTCCGAACCCTACCGCAAAGGGCAAACCGTCCGTTTTGCGGAAGCAGGAGATGAGCTCCTCCTTTGTGAGGGGCGCGCTCTTTGCGGGAGGCAACACTTCGTACGTTGCCGAAAGATCGCCGCAGGAGACGGTTGCCGCCTCCCCCGCGACAAAACGGAGGGAGAGAACGATCTCCCTTCCGCGCTCCCGCGCAAGGCGCTTGGGGAGCGCCGCTTCCGTCGTGAGGCGCACTTCGTCGCCCCGACCGAGCTTTGCCTCGGAAGAGAGGAAAAAGCCCCCCTTCCCCCGCTCGCGGAAGAGCGCGCCGCCGACTTCCTTCCCCCCGCGCAGGATCTTGAACCCGTCGCCCGCGGCGGCGGGATAGTTGCTCCTGCAAAAAGCGCCGTCCTGCATTTTTCCGACCGTCTCGCCGATATGTCCCTGCACGTTGCGGGAAAGAAATCCCTTTTCCTGCCCGAAGGCAAGCCCGTGCGTATAATCGCCGCGGTTGTAGGCGCGCTTCATGTCGGAAAAAGCCTTCTCCGCGCCGCCGCCGCCGAGAAGGGCGCGGTAATACAAAACCGCCGCCGCAACATATTCCGGGCGGCGCATCCTGCCCTCGATTTTGAGCGAGGAGACCCCCGCCGCGACGAGTTCTTTCACCCGCTCCCCCACGCACAGGTCGGAGGGAGAGAGGGCGTAGGCGAGTTCTTCGTAGCCCGCGCGGTCGATCGCGTACCGTTTGCGGCAGGGCTGTTTGCAACGCCCGCGGTTGCCGCTGTTGTTCCCCGCGAACGAGGAGAGATAGCATTGCCCCGAAAAACAGGTGCAGAGCGCGCCCTGCACGAACACTTCCGTTTCGGCGACCGCGCAGATCTTTTCGATCTCGGAGAGCGGGGTCTCCCGCGCGAGGACGACCCGCGAAAAACCGCACTCTCTGGCAAAGACCGCCCCCCGCTCGTTACAGCAGCCCGCCTGCGTGGAAAGGTGCAACGGGATCATGGGATATTCCGCATGCAACCGCTTGCCGAGGAGCATGTCCTGCATCAGCACGGCGTCTGCGCCCCCTTCCCACGCCTCGCGCACGCTCCGGAAGAAGTCTTTCAGCTCGCCGTCTTTTACGAGCGTATTCAGACAGACGTACACCTTTGCGCCGAGCAGATGGGCGTATGCCGCGATCTCGCGGAAAGGATCGGCGCCGAAATTTTCCGCGCCGCTCCGCGCAGAAAAGCGGGAAAGCCCCAGATAGATCGCGTCCGCGCCGCATGAGAGGGCGGCGCGGGCAGAATTTTCATCCCCCGCGGGGGCAAGGATCTCCGGTCTCATCTTCCGATCGTCCGCTGGATGAGCTCCTGCGCCGCGTCGTAGCCCATCTCCTTCAAGCGGCTGTTGCGGGCGGCGACTTCGATGAGGATCGCAAGATTGCGTCCGGGCGAGACGGGGATGACGAGCTTGGGCACCTTTACGCCGAGGATCTCCTCGCTGTTCCGCTCCCCGCCGATGCGGTCGTATTCCTTTTCCTTTTTCCACGGTTCGAGCTCCATGACGAGTTCTACCTCTTTTTCGCCGAGGACCGAGCCGGAGCCGTACATGTTCTTCACGTTGATGATGCCGATGCCGCGCAGTTCCATAAAGTAGCGGATGCGTTCGGGCGCCGTGCCGACGAGCTCGTTTTCCACCCGTTTGATCAGCACACTGTCGTCGGCGACGAGCCGATGCCCGCGCTTGATGAGCTCCATTGCCGTTTCGCTCTTGCCGACGCCGCTGCTCCCCGTGAGCAGGATCCCCACGCCGAACACGTCCATGAGGACGCCGTGGACGGTCGTTCCGGGCGCGAGCAGGCGGTTGAGATAGATGACGAGATCGCTCATGAGGAAGGTCGTCATCTTGCCCGAACGAAAGACGGGCGTGCCCGTATCCCGCGCGTGATCCATAAATTCGGGCGGCACGGGAAGATCGCGCGAAAAGACGACGCAGGGGATCTCGCCGCAATCAAACAGTTTTTTGATCTTCTCCCGCCGCTCTTCTTCCGAAAAAGAGCGCAAATATTCGAATTCCGTGAGCCCGATCACCATGATGCGGCGGGTATCGAAGTAGTTGAAAAATCCCGCGAGGCGAAGTCCGGGTCTGTCTACGCTCGCGCTCGTGAAGGTGAGCAGTCCCCGCCCCGCATAGAGAAGTTCGAGACCGAGATCCGCCGCGAATTTATCGAGCATGACCGATTCGCTCGGCAAAAACATATCGTTCATAGGTGTTCCCCCATCGCAATTTCGAGCGCCGCCGCCACGCCGTCCTCTTCCGAAGAGGGCACGACGGTCGCGATTTTTCTGAGTTCCGCCTCCGCATTCGCCACGGCGAATTTGCCGCCCGCGCGTTCGATCATCGGAAGGTCGTTGAGCTGGTCGCCGATCGCGGCGGTCTCTTCCCGCGAAACGCCGTAGCGCGCGGCGAGAAAATCCACCGCGGAAGCCTTGCTTACCCCCGCGGGGAGCGCCTCCGCCAAGACGTCCGCGGAAGCCGTCGCATAGCAAAAGTCCCCGAACTCCCTCTGCATGCGCGCAATGATCGCCGCCTTTTCTTCGGGCGGGAGCATGACGAGGATCTTGTTCACCGGTTTTTGCTCGCGCGCGATGAGTGCAGAAAGCGGCTCTTTTACCGGGATCCCCTTTACGCCGCAAATTTTTTCGTACATTCTGAGAGATTCGTCGTCGCGGTTGGAATAGAGCAGATCGTCCATGTAGACATGGACGTGGCGGTCCTCCCGTTCGAGAAAGGAAACGATCTTTTCCGCCTGCGACGGGGAAAAACCGTCGTTTTTGAGCAATTCGCCCGTTTCGATGTCGGCGACGACGCCCCCCTGATAGGCGACGACAAGCCCCTTTTCGAGCCCTAATTCCCTCAGGCGGGGACGGATGGAGCTGAGCATCCTTCCCGTAACGACCGCAAAAATTCCGCCCGCGGCGCGATATTTTTCGATCGCCGCGATATTCTTTTGTGAGATCGTGCCGTCTTTGCGCACGAGCGTTCCGTCAAAATCGGAGAGAAAAAGTGGATACTTCATAGATTTTCGAAATAAGTACGGATGCGTTCCGCGAGCGCGGGACCGATCCCTTCCGCCGTCTGCAATTCCTCGGCGGTGGCGTGCATGATCTTATCGATGGTGCCGAATTTTTCCATGAGCGCCCTCTTCTTTTGTTTGCCGACGCCCCCGATCCCGTCGAGCAAGGAAGAGAGGTTGCGCTTGCTGTGCAGACTGCGGAAATAGGTGATCGCGAAGCGGTGCGCCTCGTCGCGGATGCGCTGGACGGTCTGCAAGGCGTAATCCCTGCGGGAGAGGCGGACGCTCTCCGCCCTGCCGAGGGTAAAGATCTCTTCCTCCTGCTTTGCGAGCGAGATGAGGTCGATGTCGCCGATCCCAAGCTCGTCGAAGATCTGTTTTACGGCATGGAGCTGTCCCTTTCCGCCGTCGATGACGATGAGCTGGGGCTTGGGGAAGCGCTCTTCCTCCTCCGTGCCGAGTTTTTTGAGACGGCGCAGGAGCACCTCTTTCAAAGAGGCGAAGTCGTCCGCGCCCTCCACCGTTTTGATGCGAAAGCGGCGGTAGGCGTATTTATCCGCCTCACCGTCGGTGAACACCACCATGCTGCCCACTTTATCCACGCCCGAAATATCCGATATATCGTAGCATTCCATGCGTTTGGGGTACCGTTTGAGCCCCAGAAGGGTTTGGAGACGGGCGCAGGCGTTTTTCGTCATGTCGTTCTTGTGTTCGATGGCGGAGACCGACTTTTCGAGGAATTCCCCCGCGTTGCCGACCGCCATGTTCAACAGCTCCCGCTTGATCCCCAGCTTGGGATGGACGATCTCCGTTTTTCTGCCCGTTTTCTTCTGCGCGTAATCGCGGAAGAGGGCTTCGTCGAAGGTCTCGTCCGTGATGATCTCGTGCGGGAATTCGTGCGTGGTGTAGTATTGAATGAGGAAGGAAAGGAAGCTCTCCCCGCGTTCGCCCGCGCCCTCTTCGAGGGAAAAACTGCGGCTCCCCTGCATAATCCCCTTGCGGGTGACGAGCACGCTCAAAACGGCATAGAGCCCGTTGGAAGCGACCGCCCACACGTCGGCGTCCACGTCCCTCGGCATGGAAGTGATCCGCTTTAATTGCAATTTTTTCAGCATACCGATGCGGTCGCGGTACTCCATGGCGAGTTCGAACTCCTCGTTCTCGGCAAACAGCGCCATTTTTTCGCGCAGGAGTTTTTCGGCTTCTTCGTAGTTCCCCGAAAGGAAGGAGATCGCCTTTTCCACCCGTACGGCATATTCCTCTTCGCCGCAAAGATGGGCGCAGGGAGCGAGGCACCGCCCCAAATGATAGTTGAGGCAGGGTTTTTTGGGCTTTTCCGTCACCGACGTGTTGCACAGGCGGACGTTGTAGATCTTGGCGGCGACGTCGAGGATGTCTTTACAGGAGATTCCTCCCATAAAGGGACCGAAGTATTTTCCGTCCTTCTTCACGCGGCGGGTGATGGAAAGGTGGGGGAATTTTTCCCGCGTGTGCACCTTGATATAGGGGTAAGTTTTATCGTCTTTTAAGAGGATGTTGTACTTGGGTTTGTACTTTTTGATGAGGTTGTTTTCGAGCGCGAGCGCGTCGACCTCCGTGGGGGCGACGATATAAGAAAAATCGGCGATCTGCTCCACCATCGCCTGCACTTTCACGGGTTTTTCGGAGGAGTGAAAGTATTGCCGCACGCGGTTTTTGAGAACGCGCGCTTTGCCGACATAGATGATCGTCCCCTCTTTATCGAGCATGAGATACACGCCGGGACAATCGGGCAAAAGTTTGAGCTTTTCTTTGAGTACACTCTCACTCATAGCTTTATTATACACAAGTCGTCAAGGTTTTTCAAGAGATATGCGAAATTTTTATCAAAAGAAAAGCGGCTCTCCCAAAAAAGGAGTTCCGCTTTTATATATGTCACCCTGAGAGGGGCGAAGGGTCGCCGCAGTTCTTGGCGCCTCCTTTGAGGAGCTGTCGAGGCGTTAGCCGAGACTGAGGTGGTGGTATTATGTCACCCTGAGCGGAGCGAAGCGAAGTCGAAGGGTCGCCGCAGTTTTATTAACGCTAAGGCGATGTTTACTTCGCCTGCGGCTCGTGCCGTGCTTAGAGAAACAGAATTTCGCACGGGGCGACTACGGCTAACGCCTTCGCTCAACATGACGAAATAAAAAATGGCGATTCCTACTTCGCACTTCGTGCTCGTGCCGTGCTTAGAGAAACAGAATTTCGCACGGGGCGACTACGGCTAATGCCTTCGCTCAACATGACGTGATTAGAAAACGTTCTAATATGTCACCCTGAGCTTGTCGAAGGGTCGCCGCAGTTTTATTAACGCTAAGGCGATGTTTACTTCGCCTGCGGCTCGTGCCGTGCTTAGAGAAACAGAATTTCGCACGGGGCGACTACGGCTAATGCCTTCGCTCAACATGACGAAATAAAAAATGGCGATTCCTACTTCGCCTGCGGCTCGTGCCGTGCTTAGAGAAACAGAATTTCGCACGGGGCGACAAGCTCGGAATGACGTATTATAAAGTGCCTTCCTCAATCCGTCACTCTGTGCCGCCCGCGGGAGCGGCGCTCCCGCGGGCGGCATTTATCGTGCTTATTTGTATTTTATTGCAAGTGAAGTTTGGGATAGCCCCCGGAGGCGAAGTCGAGCGCGCTCAAATCCCAATACAGTTCGTCCCAGCCAAGCATCTCTGTGTAGAATGTCTTTTGGTTGAGATATGTTTCGTTGGCGGCAAGTCCGCCCGACGCTTGAACTGCGTAGGAACGATAGCACTTCGTCTGCGTTCCCTCTCCCGTGTTATTCGCGATCGCATTAAGAGTTGCTTGTGCTCGACCAACCGAAGTCAAAACTCCCGCAAAGAGGCACCCTTCGATTGTACCGCCGTTTTGAGCACTGATTCCGCCTAAATAACCTTCTCCCTTACTATTCTTTTGTGCTGCAACTGTAGCCGAGACGAAGCAATTCGATACAGACGAAGTATTCTTCCCTGTGATGCCACCTATATAAATTTTTGCATTATCGTTTTCAAACATTACGTTCCCGTAAGTATAACCCTTGATCGACCCTCCTACACTGCAATCGGCGATCGTCCCCTCGTTCACGCCTGCAATGCCGCCGATATAATACTCCGAGCCCCTATTCACTTTATCTTGGAAATCGATCGTTGCGTTGACGGCGACGCGGTTTATCGTTCCGCGGTTATAGGCGCATACCCCGCCGAAATACCGTACGATATTGCTGCTTGCCTCCAACTTGATCGTAACATTATCGATCTCCAAATTCTCGATCTTCCCCTCGTTGACGGCGAAGAGCCCGAAATGCGTTATATTTGCGTCCGTATAGAGCCTGAAATTCGAGATCGTGTAGCCGTTGCCGATAAATTCGCCCTTGAAGGGATCGGCTTCCGAGCCGAAGGCGCGAAGTTCAAAGTTTTCGCAGTCGATATCGTTCGTCAAAACATATTTTCCGTTCATATCGGAAATGTTTTGCAGCATCATCACGTCGGAAATCTTGGTATAATCTTTGTAGGGGTCAACATAGTCGAAAACGCCCCAAAGATCGAGATCGGAATGCAGAACGAGCGGGAAGGAGACCTCTCTTTCGTACAGTGCATCGTAGTACCAACCGCGGAGTTGATAATTTTCGACCTGCGGGGCGTCAAACGAATCATAACTCGTTCCCCCTTCCGCACGGATTGTTTCGGGCGCACTTCCGATATTGACATGGAACGTGATAGTGTACGTCGCCTTTTCCCACCGCGCATAGACGACGGTCTCGCCCGTGAGCGTCAGGGGGTACTCCACGCGCTTTTCGTACTGCGCATCATAATACCAGCCCGCGAAATCATAGTCCGTCCTCTTTGGATCGGGCAATTTTTCTATGACGTCGTCGGAAAAATACTCCACGGGCTCCATCGCATCTCCTTCCTGTACATTGAAAATCACGCGATACTTTGTCTTTGCCTTCCAACGCGCGGTCAGCGTAATATCTTTGGTGACGGGCGTGACCGTCGTAAATTGTCCGTCGTTGACGGTATCTCCCGTGAACCAGCCGAGGAAGGTATAGTTTTCCCGTTCGGGGATCGGCAGATCAAGCACGTCGCCATAGTTTACGGTCTGCTCCGTTTGGAAATCCTGAGGAAGCTGTCCGCCCTGCGCGTCAAATTTCACGGTATGCGTCTCGTTCGCATGGGCGCCGTCCTCGCCCTTTTCGCCTTGGGGACCTTGTGCGCCCGTCTCTCCCTTTTCACCTTGGGGACCCTGTGCGCCCGTCTCTCCCTTTTCACCTTGGGGACCCTGTGC
>CANRNP010000052.1 GCA_947632015.1 uncultured Clostridia bacterium
CCCATATACAAGACAGGATGCGGACAAAAGTCCGCATCCTGTCTTGGTCGAGGCGACGGCAGGACCCACGACCTCTTGACTCCTTGCCATCGTGGGCGAATTCTCATGGCGACGGGATTTGCGCCTTTGGCGGCGCGCCCCGGTTGACAATTATCAATTGTCAAGTTTGCGGCAAACTATTTTGTATCCATACAGTTCGCCCGCAAACCGATTGCTCCCGCAATCGCCTCCACCCTCAAATCCCGCCGCGGGTTCGTAAAACAAAATCCGATTTACCCGCATGGGTAAATCGGATTTTGGTCGAGGCGACGGGATTTGAACCCACGACCTCTTGGTCCCGAACCAAGCGCGCTACCAAACTGCGCTACGCCTCGCTTGCGCCTCTTCCGAAACGCTCTCCCATTATAACAGACATCTTTCGTTTTGGCAAGCGTTTTTCGCTCGCTCCCCAAGGATTTCTTATCTCCCGCTCTCTCTGTCAGGATATGGATTTCAATATATTGTAATTCGGGAGACAAGAGGCGGGAATACCTGTTATAATGAGCACGGTTAAATTTATGACGCGGGAAGAAAGGGCGAAAGGGGTTCGCCCGAAGGAGAGCGAGAGAAGAGCATGAGCGCATGGGAAATTGTTAAGATCGTCATGCAGATCTTGGGCGGGATGGGTACCTTCCTCGTGGGGATGAAGATCCTCTCGGAGAACATGACCAAGCTCGCGCACGGCAAGTTGCAACAGATGCTCAACAAGACGGCGAAGAGCCGTTTTGCAGGCGTCGGGATCGGCACGCTGATGACGATCTTAGGGCAGAGTTCCGCCTTTACGACGGTCATGGTGGTCGGGCTTGTCAATGCGGGGATCATGACCCTCTTTCAGGCGACGGCGATCATCATGGGCGCGAACATCGGCACCACGCTGAACGCCTGGGTCATCGCCCTTGCTGGCTCGGACATCACGGCGTTCTTCCTCGCCCTTGCGGCGGCGGGCGTGTTCGTGACGATGTTTTCGAAAAAAGAGCGCACGAAGTCGATCGGCAACGTCATTGCGGCGTTCGGGCTCATCTTCGTCGGGCTTAAACTCATGTCGTCCGCGCTCACCTTCGAGCAGGGGTCGGAACAGTTCGAAATGGTCTCGAACATGCTCTCCGCCATCAAAAATCCCTTCCTGCTTCTGTTGCTCGGTATCGCCATCACGGCGCTCGTGCAGTCCTCGACGGCGGTAAACGCAATCATCATTACCATGGCGTCCCTCGGCATCGCCATCGGCGGGGGAGGGAACGCGGCGCTCTATATCATCGTCGGTTCCAACATCGGCACCTGCGTCACGGCGCTCATCTCCTCGCTCGGCGCTTCGCCGAACGCCAAGCGCGCCGCCCTCATACACTTCCTCTTCAACTTCTTCGGCGCGATCATCTTTATGGTCATCCTCGTCTGTTGGCAGGGCTTTGCCGATACCGTGCTCGCTACAATTTTCCCTTCGGACATCACCGTGTTCGGCAAGACGGGTCTCGGTCCCACCTTCCAGATCGCCCTCTTCCATACCCTCTTCAACGTCGTCAATACTTTGCTTTTCCTGCCCTTCATCAAGGGATTCGTTTGGATCGCGGAGCACCTCGTCCGCGAGAAAAAGGCGGAAGAGCCCGCCGGGACGCCCATCTTCGGCGACCTCGACGACCGTCTCCTTCGCTCTCCCTCCGTCGCTTTGGGGCATCTCTATCAGGAGACGGGCAAGGTGTTCACCTTCGCGATGAATACCCTCAACGAGGCGTTCGAGGCGTTTCTCGAAAAGGATCTGTCGGTAAAGGACAAGGTCGTGGAAAAGAACGCCGAACTCGCGCAGATCAACCGTCAGGCGGTGGAATATCTCGTGAAACTTTCCTCCTCGTCCCTCGTGATGCAGGAAGAGCGCACCGTCTCTTCCCTCCATTACGTCCTCAACGACATCATGCGTATCGGCGAACTTGCCGATAACGTCACCAAATATACCGAACATTATGTAAAGGACGGGCTCATCTTCTCGGAAGAATTCCTCGGCATGCTCAAAGACATGTACGATAAGCTCAAAAAGCTGTACGTGATCTCGCTGGCGACCTTCCTCTTCCGCGATTTCGGAAAACTCAAAGAGGTGGACGGCTTGGAGGACGAGATCGACCGTGACAGGCGGCGGCTCGTGGCGTCCCATATCGAGCGGCTCAACGAGGGGAAGTGCCAGCCGCAGAATTCCAACGTCACCATCAACCTCGTGGGCAATCTCGAACGTGCCGCAGACCATATCACCTATATCGCGCACTCGATCGAACAGAGCCAGTGACCGCCCCGAAAATTCGCCCCGCAAGGGGCTTTTTTTTCGGAATGGGAGCAAAAGGCTTGCCACGGGTCGGAAATCTTGTTATAATGTTCCTATCGTAACGCTTTTACGGCGCTATGTACGGTTGTCCGCGCCTTTTTCGGGCGGACAGGGAGATGGAGATGAAGATAACCATTTCGCAGCAGGGGAAACTCCCCGTGACCGGCAGGACGGTCGGTCTCTTTTTGGAGGATCTCAATTACTGTGTGGACGGCGGCTTGTATGCCGAAATGCTCGAAAACCGCAATTTCGAAGCAAAAGACGTGCATGGGGAATGGGATCGCTATATCGTGGACGAGGACGGCTCTTACGGCTGGACGCCCTATCCCGCGGACGCGGCGGTGGAGACCAAGATCAAGTCGGACCGTCCGCTCTTTGCCGAAAATCCGCACTATCTGCGCATGAAGGCTCCCGCGGGCGCGGGAATCAAAAATAAGGCTTACGACGGGATCTATCTCACCGCGGGGATGAAATACACCGTCTCGCTGTGGGTGCGTTCTTACGACTATAAGGGCAAGGCATGCGTCGGGGTGTACCGCGAGGGCACGGCGCTCATGGAAAAGAAGATCAAGATCCGCGCGGACGGCAAGTGGCGGCGGTACGAATTCCGCCTCAAAGCCAAGACGGACGCGGAGCGGGCGGACTTTTGTTTTCTTCTCTGCGCCGCCGGCACCGTTCATCTCGATTGCTTTTCGATGATCCCCGAAAATGCGATCAAGGGGGTTTTCCGCCGCGATTTCGTCGAACTCATGAAGGAGATGAAGCCCGCCTTTCTGCGCTTTCCGGGCGGTTGCGTCGTGGAGGGGAACAGCCTTTCGAACAGATACCTCTGGAAGAACACGCTCGGACCCGTCGAACGCCGCAAACACAACTGGAACCGCTGGGCGGTGCACGCCACCGACGAGCATAACCATTTCCGCTCCGAGTTTTCCCACTACGGGCAGACGCTCGGCGTTGGCTACTATGAGTATTTTCTGCTCTGCGAATATCTCGGATGCAAACCCCTCCCCGTCGTGAGCGTCGGGATCGCCTGTCAATACATGTCCACCGAATTCGTCCCGATCGAAAGTCCCGAATTCGAAGGGTTTATCCAGGAAGCGCTCGATCTCGTCGAATTCGCCAACGGCGGCGAGGAGACGGAGTGGGGGAAGGTGCGCGCCGAGCTGGGGCATCCCGAACCCTTCCATCTCGAATATTTGGGCGTGGGAAACGAACAGTGGGAGGCATCGCCCAAGCAAAAGGACGGCGTGGAGCGCCCCAACGAATTTTACAGGCGGTTCGAGATCTTCGAAAAGCGCCTGCACGAAAAATATCCCAAGCTCAAACTCATCGGGACGGTCGGTCCCACCTTCGGAACGCCCTCCTATGAGAGCGCGTGGGAATGGACGAAAAAGCGGCTCGCCGAAAATCCCGATTTCGTGTATGCCTCCGACGAACACTTTTACGTCTCTCCGCAGTGGCTCTACGACCATTGCAACGTGTACGACAGCTACCCGCGCAACTGCAAAGTGTATGCGGGAGAGTATGCGGCGCACGTTCCCGGCTCCGGCTGCGCGCTGTTCAACGCGCCGCAGGCAAACTGCTGGGAGGGCGCGCTGGCGGAAGCGGCGTTCATGACGGGGATGGAGCGGAATTGCGACGTCGTCGTAATGTCCTCTTACGCGCCCCTGCTCGGCAGGCTCGGCTACACCCAGTGGAGCCCCGATCTCATCTGGTTCAACGGCAAAACGGCATATGCTTCGGCGAATTACTACGTTCAGCTCCTTTACAGCCTCTATACGGGCAACGCCGTGCTCAAAACGTCGGCGGACGCCGAAAAGGTGTATGCGACCGCTTCGGAGCGGGAGGGGCTCACCTTCCTCAAAGTCGTGAATGCGGGCGAGGAAGAACTCCAAGCGGAGATCGAAGGAGATCACGACTTCGGTCAGCTCACGCGGATCATCCGCATGATGGGGAAGCCCGGAGATTACAACACGGCAGACGAGCCGAAAAAGATCGAGCCGCTCGAAGAGGCGCCCTCTTCGGCGCGGGCGTGCACCCTGCCGCCGCACAGTTTCAGCGTGCTCGTTTTCCGGAAATAACGGCAGAAAGTTTCACCGTTTCCGGAATTTTAAGAGGAAACGGTTGAAAAAATTTTACGAATGTGATATACTGATAGGAGTTTTTACATCGAGGTCGGATATGAAGAGAGTTTTTCGCATCTTTGCTTTTGCGCTCGTTGCGGCGGCGGCTGTCTGCTTTGGCGCCTGCAAGAGCGAACATAAACACGATTACCAAGTTCTCGAATCCCAAAACGCGACCTGCGTTTCGGACGGCTATCTGCGCGAGCGCTGCAAGGTCTGCGGCGCGATCCGCGAGGAGAAAACGCCCGCGCTTGGGCACGATTACGGGACGGACAACAAGTGCAAGCGTTGCGGCTATGAGATCAAGGCGACAAAGAACCTCGCCTATCTCGATAACGACGACAAAACGGGCTGGCTCGTCGCCCTCGGCAGCGCGACCGACAAGGACATCATCATTCCCGCCTACCAGAACGGAAAACCGGTCGTC
Source organism: uncultured Clostridia bacterium (assembly GCA_947632015.1). Classification (GTDB taxonomy): domain Bacteria; phylum Bacillota; class Clostridia; order Christensenellales; family Borkfalkiaceae; genus Gallimonas. Next base: position 4,895 of record CANRNP010000052.1, read on the forward strand.
GGGGTGCATGATGAGGGCTTCGCCTGCCTCGACGGCGGTCAGGCGACGGGCGGTAAGAACATCGAGAGCGTGGAGATCGCCGACGGCGTTAAGAGCATCGGCACGCGCGCCTTCTACGGTTGCTCCGCCCTCAAACGGGTAAAATTGCCCGTCGGCATGACGTCGGTAGGGGATCTCGCCTTCCGCGATTGCACCGCGCTCGCCTCCGTCGAAGGCGGCTCGGAGGTCGTATCGATCGGGACGAACGCCTTCTACGGTTGCACTTCCCTCACGGAATTGCCCTCGTTTGAGAGCTTGGAGACGATCGGCAACTACGCCTTTTCCGGGTGTACGCGGCTCGAACGGGCGAACATCCTCAGCGCAACACTCAAAACCGTCGGGACGGGCGTGTTCTACGGCTGTACTTCCCTCAAATACGCGACGCTTTCAGGCGAGCTCGATACCCTTCCCCAGAGCACTTTTTCGCGGTGCGGCGCCCTCATTGAGGTCCGCCTCGGCGGGAAGCTCAAAAACATCGGCTCCTCGGCGTTCGAATCGTGCGAATCGCTCAAAGCCATCCGCTTCGAAGGCACGAAGGAGGCCTGGAAGGAGATCTCCAAGGCGGTCGACTGGTTCGTCACCGCGGGTATCACCGAGGACGGCGGATATGTGGATTATTACGTCTATTGTACGGACGGCGCGTTCGACCATAACGGCGTAGAAAGTTATCTTCCCGAAAATTGACGCGAAGAAGAGGAGCGGGTATCGCCGCTCCTTTTTCTTATGCGCGAAAACATAACCTGAGCTTATAGTTTTCATAAATTATTTCGCGCCAAATCGGCGGTCAAACATTTGACTTAAAGGGCGAAAATTACTATAATTGTATCGAAAATTCAGGGAAAACCGATCGCAAAGGAGAGAAACATGGACGTAACCGAAATTTTCGGCAGTAACGTTTTCGGCGACGAGGTGATGAAGAACTCGTTGCCCAAAGAAGTTTACAGATCGCTCAGAAGAACGATCGACGCGGGGGAGCCGCTCGATTCGAACATCGCCAGCGCCGTCGCAAACGCCATGAAGGACTGGGCGGTGAAGAAGGGCGCGACCCATTACACCCACTGGTTCCAGCCCCTCACGAATCTCACGGCGGAAAAACACGACAGCTTTATCGAGCCCGACGGCGATAAAGTCATCATGCAGCTCACGGGCAAGAGCCTCATCGTCGGGGAGCCGGACGCCTCGTCCTTCCCTTCGGGCGGCTCGCGGGCGACCTCAGCGGCGCGCGGCTACACCGCGTGGGACCCCACTTCTCCCGCCTTCGTAAAGGAAGGCACCCTCTACATCCCCACCGTCTTTGTCTCCTACACGGGCGAAACGCTCGATAAAAAGGCGCCTCTGTTGAAGTCGATGACCGCGCTCGATACGCAGGCGAAACGGCTCTTGAAACTCTTCGGGATCGAATGCAAAAAGGTCTCTACCACGGTCGGTCCCGAACAGGAGTACTTCCTCATAGACGAAGAGGAATACTTGAAGCGGAAAGACCTCATCCTGACGGGAAGAACGCTGTTCGGCGCGACCCCTTCGAGGGGGCAGGAGCTCGAAGATCATTACTTCGGCGTGCTCAAAACCCGCATCTCCGAATTCATGCGCGATCTCGACGAAACGCTGTGGCGGTACGGCATCTTCGCCAAGACGAAGCACAACGAGGTTGCGCCCGCACAGCACGAGCTTGCGCCCGTGTTCACCACGACGAACGTTGCGGTGGATACCAACCAGCTCACGATGGAACTGATGAAAAAGGTCGCCCAGCGGCACCATCTCGTGTGTCTGTTGCATGAAAAGCCCTTCGAGGGGGTGAACGGTTCGGGAAAACACAATAACTGGTCTCTCTCCACGGATACGGGGCTGAATTTGCTCGATCCGGGCGAAAATCCCGAAAACAACCCGCGGTTCATGCTCGTTCTTGCCTGCGTGATCGCCGCCGTAGACCGCTACCAGGGGATCTTGCGCGCGTCCGTCGCTTCGGCGGGCAACGATCACCGTCTCGGCGCCAACGAAGCGCCTCCCGCCATCATCTCCGTCTACCTCGGCGACCAGCTCGGCGCGCTCGTCGATTCCATTGTCAACGGCAGGGCGTATGTGCCGAAAAAGGCGATCCCCGGTTCGATCGGCGTGCCTTCCTCTCCCATCTTCCCCATCGACACGACGGACAGAAACCGCACTTCGCCCTTCGCCTTTACGGGCAACAAGTTCGAGTTCAGAATGCTCGGTTCGCAGGCTTCCGTCGCAGACCCCAACATTGTGCTCAACACGATCGCGGCGCAACTCTTTTCCGAGGCGGTCGACGCGCTCTCCGGGGCGTCCGATTTCGGAAAGGCGTGCAGAGAATATACGGAAGGACTGCTGAAAAAGCATTACCGCATCATCTTCAATTATAACGGATACGGTCCCGACTGGGAGCCCGAAGCGGTGAAGAGGGGACTTCTGAACAACAAGACGACGGCGGACGCCGTGCCCGAATTCTTCAAGCCCGAAAACATCGAAGTGTTTGTGCGGCAGGGGGTCTATACCGAGCGGGAAGTCGTCGCGCGGGCGAATATCCAGCTCGAAAATTACATCAAGAGCATCAATATCGAGGCGCTCACGATGGCGGAAATGGCAAAGCAGGATATTTATCCCGCGGTCAACGGCTATATCGCCGAGCTGTGCGCCGTCATCGGGAATAAGCGTGCCGTGAGCGAAAAACTCGCCTGCCGTGCGGACGTCGCCCTCGCCGAACGCCTTTCCACCATGAACGATGCGTTCGCGGCGGCGGTCGAAAAGCTCGAAACCGACCTCTCCGAGATCCCTGCGGGCGTGGGTCCCGCTTCGCAGAAGATGGCGCATATCATCGTGCCCGATATGGACGCCGTGCGCCGCCTTTCCGACGGCATGGAGAAGCTGTGCTCCTCCGACTACTGGCCCTACCCCACTTATACCGATCTGCTGTATAGCGTAAAGTGAAATTAGGTTTCGAACGATTCTTTGCTCCTCCGCCTCCTTTGGGGCGTCGTCGAAAATAATCGTTCGAGGAAACGTGCTTTTGCGGTTTAACTTGCTTAACCTCTTGTTCGCGTTGTCATACAAGAAGGCAAAAGTATTTGCCAAATTGAGGCGCCCACGGCGGAAGTGAATTCCGCCTAAGGCAAGAGGATTTTAGGGTTTCGAACGATTCTTTGCTCCTCCGCCTCCTTCGGGGCGTCGTCGAAAATAATCGTTCGAGGAAACGTGCTTTTGCGGTTTAACTTGCTTAACCTCTTGTTCGCGTTGTCATACAAGAAGGCAAAAGTATTTGCCAAATTGAGACGCCAAAAAAAGTACCCCCTACCCTACCCTCCCCCCAACGGGTTGGGGGGAGGCAAGAAGAGAGGAGGGCGCCTCGGACTTTGAAAAAATTAACGCTAAGGCGATTCCTCGACTACGCTACTTCGCCTGCGGCTCAACATGACGTGATTGAGAAGGGACTTCAAATATGTCGCCCTGCCCGCCCGCACGTTCCAAATATGTCACCCTGAGCTTGTCGAAGGGGCGCCGCAGTCTTAACGCTAAGGCGATTCCTCGACAGAGCTCGGAATGACGTAAATAGAAAGGCTACTCCTGATCCGTCACCTTGCCCCGCGGCGGGTTGATTCAAAATACGCGGTCGTTTCATAGATGTTGCAAAGTGTCAAGCGGTTGAGGCTTGATTTTTTTTCGGGCGCATGCTAAGATAGAGAAAAAAAGGAGACGGCAGCATGGAATACTATGAAACGATTCGGCGGCTGCGCCGCGAAAATAACTTGACGCAACAGCAACTTGCCGATAAATTGCAGGTCTCGCGGCAGACGGTCGCCCGCTGGGAGAGCGGCTGGAATGTCCCGAATTTTCTTTCTGCGCAGAAAATGGCGCAACTCTTCGGCGTGGACGTTGGAGAACTCCTAACGGGAGAGGGAACGGCGCGGCAGGCAGGAGAGCGTCCCCCCGAAATTTTCTCGGTCGTGTGGTTTTCGTCGCTCTGCGCCGTCTCCGCCCTCTTATTCCGCCTTTTGGGCGTGTATCTCCCCGACCTTCGCCCCGCGCTCGGCGCGCTTTTCCTCTGCGCGTTCGCTTTGCTCGCCGTTTGGTGGGGGCTGAAACTGTATCGGCTCTTTTACGACGCGGAAGATCCCTATGCCCGCCTGCTCGGCTATCGGGTGTGGCGGTGGGGGTGCTTCTTCTTCGGCGCTTCCCTTTGCGCCGTGCTCATGGGCGCGTTTTGGGGGAGCCGCTTTACCGCCGGGATCGAATGCTTCATCATTCCCTTTTCGGGCGTGTTTTGTTACGTATTTTGCGATACGTTCTTAAAAATATCGCTCCGTAGACGCATGCTCGCGGAGAAGAATCCTCTGCTTTGGTGCGACCGCGTGTTTCTCCTTTTGAGCGTTTGCGCCCTCACGGCGTTTGCGATCGCCGCGGGGCTTTCGGACGGCAGAAGCGCGATGATCTACGCCGTCGTCTTTTGCATCTTCCTCGGAATCTTCGGGTGCGGGTATCTCCTCTTCCGAATGCTGTTTTTCGCGATCGCTTCGCGGAAAAAACGCGAATGAGTTCGTCCCTCCGCAAAAGCGGAGGGATTTTTCTTGACAAATATTTCCGAATCCATTATGATATTGCCGAAAGAGGAGATCTATGAAAGTCAATGTGAAAAAATGTAACGAAAAGGCGAAATTGCCCACTTACGGCTCCGAATTTTCGGCGGGAGCCGACCTCTATTCCTGCGAGGAATATACGGTAAAAGCGGGGGAAACGGTGTTCGTGCATACGGGCATCGCGGTGGAATTGCCCGCGGGCACCGTAGGGCTCGTTTATGCGAGAAGCGGGCTTGCCTGTAAAAAGGACCTCGCGCCCGCCAATAAGGTGGGGGTGATCGATTGCGATTACCGCGGGGAGATCATGGTGGCGATCCACAACCACGGCAAAGAGGACCGCGCGATCGCCGAAGGGGAGCGGGTGGCGCAACTCGTTGTCGCTCCCTACTATGCCTGCGAATTTTGCGAGGCGGAAACGCTCTCCGAAACCGTCCGCGGCGCAGGCGGATTCGGGTCGACAGGCAGATAAAACTTCGCGCATTTTTTTTTCACTGCGTTCGAAAAAAATGCGCGAAGAAACGTGCTTGGACGGTTTAACTTGCTTAACCTCTTGTTCGTTTCATCGGGCAAGAAGCCGCAGGTATGCGGCAAATTGTGGGCGCTGCCGCAGGGGAACCCTGCTCCGCGCAGTGCTCTAAATTGTCACCCTGCCCCGCCCGCACGTTCTATGTTGTCGAAGGGCGGCACGAGGAGCAAAGCTCCGAAGTAGCGGAGCGG
>CANRNP010000053.1 GCA_947632015.1 uncultured Clostridia bacterium
AGAAAATTTTGGCGCTTATGTCTTTGGCGGCTGCCGCTACGGTCACCTTTGCGGCATGCGGCGAAACCCAGAACGTTCCGCCCGAACACACGCATACCTATTCCGACAGCTGGAAGTACGACGAGCAGAGCCACTGGCATGAGGCGACCTGCGCGCACGACTGGATGAAGAGCGGGGAAGCGGCGCACTCCTTTACCGACGTAAAGGACGGCACGGAGACCTGCACGGAGGGCGTTACGGTCACCCGTACCTGCACCTGCGGCTATTCCTACACCTACACCAGCGAGCCCCTCGGTCACAGCTTCGAGGACAAGGAGGGCTTGCCCGCAAATTGCGAGCACGGAGGCTATACCGCTTACCGCGAATGCTCCCGTTGCCACGAGATCGTAGGCAAGCAAGATATTCAGCAGACGTCTCATAACTATCACTATGAGATCGTCACCGAGGACGAAGAGGGGAACCCGATCGACAAGCACCAACAGGTCTGCGGCTTCTGCGAAGAAGTAAAGCCGAACTCGCTGGAAGATCACTCCTTCGGCACGGAATATCTGAGCGACGCCACGAACCACTGGCAGGCATGCGTCTGCGGAAAAGAGACGGAAAAAGCGGCGCACACGTTCGAGCAGAAGAAGTATGCTTCCGACGACAAACAGCACTGGTTTGTCTGCGACGTCTGCGGCGAAGCGGGAGCAAAATCCGCGCACGATTACGACGATTTGGGACTGTGCGAATGCGGCGCGCGGCTTGAAGGCAAGGATTACTTTGCCTATGAGGCGAACGGCGAAGAATGGACCGTAACGGGCTTCTACGACGGCGACCTCGAAGGCAAGACCGGGTTTGCCATTCCCGAAAAACACGAGGGCAAGGCGGTCACCGCGATCGCGGCGGGCGCGTTCTCAGGCAACACGACGATCACCCGCATCGTGCTTCCCGCTTCGGTCAAGACGGTCGGCGACTTCGCTTTCCAGAACTGCACGGCGCTCGAAGAGGTCTCTCTTCCCGGCGTTACCAAGCTCGGCACCTTCGACTATCAAGTGTTCAACGGCTGTGAAAAACTCAAAGCCGTTACCCTTCCCGCGGGCGTTACCGAGATCGGGCAGAGCATGTTCAAAAACTGCAAAGACCTCGCCGAAGTCACCATAAACGGCAAAGTGACGAAGATCGATACGCAGGCGTTCTACGGTTGCGAAAAGCTCGGAACGCTCACGTTGAGCGGGGTTACATACATCGGACAGAAGGCGTTTGCAAAGAGCGGGCTCAGCTCCCTCTCCGTGGAAATGGCAAGCAAGGGTCGTATCGCCGAAGGCGCGTTCGAAGATTGCAAGAACCTTACCGAACTGAGCATCACGGGCGGCATCGAGTATTTCGCGTCTCCCGTTCTCGCGGGCTGTGAAAAGCTCCAAACGCTCACCCTTCCCTTCGTCGGCAACTACAACGACGCGGCGAAGGCGACGGATACCCACTTCGGCTACATCTTCGGCAAGGCGGAAGGCGGAGCGTACGTCATTCCCGCTACCCTCAAAACGGTCAACGTCAAGGGCGGCTCGGTGGAGCTCGGCGCATTCGAAAACTGCGGCGCCCTTACCGTGAATGCCGACGCGGCGGTCAAGGTCAAGACAAAGACCTTCACGGGCTACAAGGGCACCTTCACTTGGAAGGGCACCCTTCCCGGACCGACGCTCAGCGACGTGCAAGTCGATAGAGCGACCATCTTTACGGACGAATCGGTCACGCTCAGCTACAAGGCGGCTCCTAACTACGCGGCTCCCAACACGACGACCGTAAACGTCACCGTGACGAAGGACGGCGCCGCCGCGGTTTTGAACACCGATTACACCGTAGCGGAAAATGTTTACACCTTCAAGACGGCGGGCGCCTACACCCTCACCGTTACGGCAACTTATAACGGGATCGAGGATACCAAGACCGTCACGGTCACCGTCGAACTCCGCGGTCCCAACCTCTCCGACGTCACCGTTTCGGGCGTTGAGGACGGACACTGCAACGTCGGAAGCGCGGTAGGCATGACCTTTACGTTCGACGGCGGCGATGAGACGGCGATCTCTTACTCCGTGACGAAGGACGGCGAACCCGCCGCGGAGTCCACCGATTACACCGTCGACAGAGATCAAAAGACGATCACCTTCCAGACGGCGGGCGAATTCACCGTGGAAGTGAAGGCTACCCGCAACGGCAAGCAGGAGACGAAGAGTTTCACCGTCGTTGCGATCGACCCCGAAGCGGCAAAGCCGACGATCTCCTCGTTTACGGCAAGCGACAGCGACGTGACCGAGGGCGATCCCGCCTTTACGCTCACCCTCGAAGTGAGCTATGCAAAGGACGACAGCAACCGCAGTACGAATTACAAAGTATTCGTCAAAGAGGGCGGCGAAACTTACAGCAACGCGGACGCTTCTTACTATACGTTGGAAGGAAGCTCCTTCCGTGCGCTCGTCGCGGGCGATTATAAGATCACCGTTACGGTCATCACCGCAAAGGGCGCCTACGCCACGAGCGATCTCACCTTCACCGTAAAGCCCGTTGTGCTCGATCTTGCGCTTGCGCAGGAGACCGAACTCACGAACGGCTGGCTCCGTGCGGCAACGAGCGGAAGCGTTACGGTCAACTACACGTTGGGCGAAGGCGTCACCTATCTCGACGGCTATGAAGTCACTTACGGAGCGGACGTCGAGGCGGCGGGCATTCAGGCGGGGAGCAGCAATTCCGTAGAGCTCTCTCTTGCGGAAGCGAACACCGTTCACTTCACAGTCGTCTACACGCACAAGACGCTCGCGGATAAGGTCTACACCCTCACGATCCCCGTGAGCTTCGTCACCGATCTCGAAAACGCGCCCGTGCTCGGCGAGGACCCCTTCGGCGGCACTTACGGCGAACTTCTGAACTCCCTCGGCTTACAGCTCTACTGGAATGTTACGGACGGCGCGGAGGGCGAACAGCTCACCCTTGCCGAGATCTCGTATGCGGAAGTTGCGGGCGCGAACACGACCCAAAGACCTCTCATCGTCGAGCATGTAACGGGAAATGCGCAAATGCCTTGGTATGTCATGGTCAACGGCTTCACGAGCGAAGGCGGCACAGGCTACGAAACGGGCAAAGTCGCGGTCAAACTTACCGCCACCAAGAACGGCGCGACCGCCGCGGCGACGAAGTTCTTCGACGTCACTGCGCTTTCCAACGCCGACAGCGCTGTCGGCATGAACGCCTACGCCGATAAGGTCATGGGCGAAAAGCGCGGCGCGCTGAACTTCGACGAGATCACGAGCAGAGGACACCGTGAGAACATGGTCATCACCAAAGAAGGTCTCTTCGAACACCGCACGGGCGGCGACTGGGAACCCGACCAGAACGGGAAGGGGCTTCTCGTCGTAACGGCGGACGGCGGCAGCGGCAGAACGGCATTTGCCGACAACTTCCAGCTTGATTTCGAATATGAGATCGTAAAACGTACGAAGGGCAACACGAAGGCTTCCTTCTGCGTCAATTATCGTACGGGCGCATGGGAAGGCTATGTCAGCGGTCAGACGGCGTTCTATGCAGAGAACGGCGATACGCAGATCTCCGCCGGCTATTGGAGCGATAAAGTGAGCGATGCTTACGGCACTAAGCCCGAAGCTACGATCGGGAAGGTCTATCATATCCGCCTCATCTATCACCGCAACGATCCGAACGTCGTATATCAGTGGCAATGGTCGGAGAACGGGGAAGTTTACAACGACTGGTTCACGCTGACCGTTCAGAAGTCCACAGAAAACGGGAAAATCGGCTCGCCGATCTATGCGATGCAGTTCAACAACGAACAAGGTTCGTACTATCTCGGCAACTTCAAGGTCACGACGCTTGGAAACTGATCCGTCGGGCTATCAAACAACCGAGAAACGGTCGCGGGAAACCGCGGCCGTTTCTCTAAGAAGTTTTGCAACGCTCTTGCAATTCTCCTGGGATTGTATTATAATATTTCCGTTATGAAAATCGTTACGATCGGGGAGCTTTTACTCAGGCTCTCCCCCGAAAAACCGCATACGCTTGCGGAGGCGGGCGCGCTTACCCTTCATTTCGGCGGAGGCGAAGCCAACGCCGCCGTGGCGCTCTCCGGCTTCGGCGCCGAAGCGGAATTTTTAACGGCGCTCCCCCAAAACGCGCTCGGCGACGCCGCGCTCTCCTTTTTGAAAAGCCGTGGCGTTACTGCTTCGCGTGTTCTGAGAAAACAGGGGCGCATGGGGCTGTATTTTTACGAGCACGGCGTTTCGCTCCGCGGAGGAAAGGTTTTATACGACCGCTCGGATTCCGTCTTTTCCCGGACCCGCGCGGAAGAATACGACCTTTCGGGCGCGCTCGAAAACGCCGCCTGGCTCCACCTTTCGGGCATTACGCCCGCGCTCGGCGAGAATGGGGCGCAGGTCGCCCTTCTCGCCCTGAAAACGGCGAAAGAGCGGGGGATCGCGACCTCGTTCGACGTCAATTACCGCCCTTCGCTCTGGGGCTTCGAAGAGGCAAAATCGGCGTTCTCGCGCCTAATGCCCTTTGCGGACGTGTGCCTTTTAAGTTCGGACGGGCTCGACGTTTTAGGGCTTGAAAACGCGGGCGCGGACAGAGAAAAGTGCGAGGCGGCGGCGCGCGAACTCAAACGGCGCTACGGATTCCGCGCGGTGGCGCTCACCGTGCGCGAGAGCCTTTCCGCGGAGCGGAATCTTCTTTCGGGCTGTCTTTTTACCGACCGTTTCTATCTTTCAAAGACATACGATACCCAAATCGTCGACCGCATCGGCGGGGGAGACGCCTTTTCCGCGGGGCTCATCTATGCCCTTTGCCGCGGGCTTGGCGGGCAAAGCGCGGTGGAGTTCGCCGCCGCGGCGGAGGCGTATAAACACACCGTCGCGGGGGATTCCCTGTTTGTCTCCGCGGCGGAGATCGAAACATTTCTCAGCGGGGAGGTGCGCGTGAAAAGATGAATCTGCCCAAAGTGATACCTGTTGTCGTTTTTAACGGGAAAGAGGAGGCGAGGAGTAAACTCGCCGCGCTCTCAGAAGGCGGGCTTCCCGTTGCGGAGATCACCTTCCGCACCCCCTATGCCGCGGAGGCGATCTCTCTGTGCGCCGAGGAATTCCCCAAAATCTTCGTCGGCGCGGGTTCGGTAACGAGCCTCGCGCAGGCAGAGACCGCCTTAAAGCGGGGGGCGAAGTTCATCGTCTCGCCGGGCATTTCCGAGGAGATCGGCGCGCTCTGCGGCGCATGGAAGGTGCCTTATCTGCCCTGCGCCGTCACGCCCGCGGAGATCATGCGCGCGCTCGGCATGGGAATCGGCACCGTAAAATTCTTTCCCGCCGAAGTTTACGGCGGGCTCAATGCGATCAAGGCGCTCTCCGCGCCCTTCCCCCGGATGAAATTCTTCCCGACGGGCGGTGTGGACGAAAATAATCTTGCCCGCTATCTTTCCTTCGACCGCGTGGAAGGGGTCGGCGGGAGCTTTATGATGAAAGGGGACATCGTGCAAAACTGCAAAAAGATCCTATCGATTCTCGAAGAAGAGGGGTTCTCTTTATGGAACTGATCTGGCGGGACATCCTCGAAAAGATCTATCGGAAGGAGGAGACCGTCGCCCAAAGGAATGCGGGGAAGATCCCGTATTCGACGGACGGCAACTTTTTCGACGACAGGTCGGAGGACATCTGTTGGTGGACGAACGGCTTTTGGGCGGGGCTTTTGTGGCAGCTCTACGGCGTAAAGAAAAACGCCCTTTTCCGCAAAGAAGCCGAGCGCGTTGAAAGGAAACTCGACCGCAATTTTACGATCGCCCGCGGCATGGATCACGACAGCGGCTTCAAATGGCTGCTCACGGCGGGCGCGAACGCCCTCCTCACGGGGAGCGGGGAGAGCAAAAATCGTCTGCTTCTCGCGGCGAACGACCTCGCGGGCAGGTTCAACCCCGCAGGCAACTTCCTCCGCGCGTGGAACGATCCCGGCGACGGCACGAACGCGGGGATAGCCATCATCGATTGCATGATGAATCTTCCCCTTTTGTACCGCGCGAGCGGAATGACGGGCGACCCCCGTTTCCGCGCGATCGCCGTGCGGCATGCAGAGACGGCGCGGAAATATTTCGTGCGGGAGGATGGCTCGTGCGCGCACATCGCGCAATTCGATCCCGAAACGGGCGAATTCCTCGGAACGCTCGGCGGGCAGGGGATGGCGGTCGGCTCTTCGTGGACGCGGGGGCAGAGCTGGGCGATCTACGGCTTTGCGCTCTCCTACCGCCACACGCGGCGCGAGCAATTTTTGGCAACTTCCGAGCGCGTTGCACACAATTTTATGGAATGTATCCCGAAAAACGGTTACATTCCCGTGGATTTTTGTCAGGAACAGGCGTGCGATGCCGAGGACGACAGCGCCGCGGCGATCGCCTCCTGCGGGCTCTTGGAGCTCTTCCGCATCACGGGGAAGGAAGAATATCTGCAAGCCGCCGAGCGCCTTCTCGGAGCGCTCGCGGAAGGGCGTTGCGATCTTACGGCGGAGCGGGATAACATCCTCACCCGTTGCAGTGCGGCATATCACGACGAAAAACACAATTTTGCTTTGATCTACGGCGACTATTTCTTTACGGAAGCCGTGTTGAAATTATCGGATAAGGAGACATTTTTATGGTAAGAAAAGAGTGGCTTTCCCTCATGCTGAAAATTGCCGATCCCGTCCTCTCCGCTTTGGAAGGGGGGAAATTGCATGAGGTCCTTCCCGTCGAGAAGGAATCGCGCGCAATGTACGCCCATCTCGAAGCGTTCGCGCGCACCCTTTCGGGCATGGCGCCGTGGATCGGGCTCGAAGGTCTTTCGGGCGAGGAAAAAGCGTTGCAGGAAGAGTACCGCAAAAAGGCGCTCGTCTGTATCGACCGCGCCACCGATCCCGCTTCGCCCGATCTCATGAACTTTACGGAGGGGTACGGGCAGTCCCTCGTGGACGCCGCCTACCTCGCCTATGCCCTTCTGCGCGCCCCGCATGCCTTGCTCGACCCGCTTCCGCCGCGGGTGAAGAAAAACCTTGCAGACTGCTTGAAGGCGACCCGAAAATTCGAACCCTTCCCCATCAACTGGCTCTTTTTCTCCGCCATCGTGGAGGCGGCGCTCTTCAAAATGGGGGAAGAGTGGATCCTGCCCCCCGTCGAACGGGCGGTGAAGTCCTTCGAAAAATGGTATGTCGGCGACGGCATGTACGGCGACGGCGAGTTTTTCCATATGGACTACTATAACAGCTATGCGATCCACCCGATGTATGTCGATCTGTTGGAAACGTTTGCGCCCGTCGTGCCCGGATATGCGGAGCTTCTGCCCAAAGTCAAAAAGCGGGCGAGCCGTTATGCCGCGATCCAGGAGCGACTCATCTCTCCGGAGGGGACCTATCCCATGACGGGCAGGTCGCTCACTTACCGCTTCGGCGCGTTTCAGGCGCTCGCGCACGCGGCGCTCTATGATAATCTTCCCGAAGGGCTCTCTCCCGCGCAGGTCCGTTGCGGCATTTCTGCCGTAATGGAGCGCACCGTAAGGGGGGGAATGTTCGACGCCAACGGATTTTTGAAAGTGGGCGTCATCGGCAACCAGCCCTCCCTCGGCGAACATTATATCTGCGTGGGAAGCGTGTATATGTGCACGCAGGCGTTTCTTCCGCTCGGACTTGCCCCGTCGCATCCCTTCTGGACTGCGCCCGACGAGCCCTGGACGAACAAAAAGATCTGGGAGGGTGCCGACCTTCCCTGCGATGAGGCGGTGGACGAATGAACGATCTGTTTTCTTTGGAAGGAAAAGTCGCGCTCGTTACGGGCGCGGCGTACGGCATCGGCTTTGCGATCGCCGAGGCGCTCGCTCTTGCGGGGGCGAAAATCGCCTTTAACTGCCGCAAAGAGGAACACCTTTTTACGGCGTTGGCGGAATACGAGAAGAAGGGCATTTCCGCAAAGGGCTACCTTGCCGACGTCACCGACGAAGACGACGTCTCTTCGCTCGTGGGAAAGATCGGGGAAGATCTCGGCGGGATCGATATTCTGGTCAACAACGCGGGGATCATCAAGCGCATCCCCATGCTCGAAATGACGGCGCTCGAATTCCGGGAAGTGATCGACGTCGACCTCGTGGGACCCTTCCTCATGACGAAGGAAGTTTTGCCGCAGATGATCGAAAGGGGCGGCGGAAAGATCATCAACATCTGTTCGATGATGAGCGAACTCGGCAGGGAGACCGTTTCCGCCTATGCGGCGGCGAAGGGCGGGCTCAAAATGCTCACGAAAAACGTCGCCGCGGAGTACGGGAAGTACAACATTCAATGCAACGGGATCGGTCCGGGGTACATCGCAACGCCGCAGACGGCGCCTCTCAGGGAGCCCCGCCCCGACGGAAGCAGACACCCGTTCGACAGTTTTATCCTCTCCAAAACGCCCGCCGAACGCTGGGGCACGCCCCAAGACTTGCAGGGCGCGGCGATCTTCCTTGCCTCTCAGGCGTCGGATTTTGTCAACGGGCAGATCCTCTATGTCGACGGCGGTATTTTGGCGTATATCGGAAAACAGCCGTAGGGAGATCCTAAAAGTCGAGCGTTAATAAGACTGCGGCGACCCTTCGACACACCTCGCTACGCTCAGTGGCTCAGGGTGACATAATTGAAGCCACTTCTTAATCCCGTCATGTTGAGCCGCCACGAAGTGGCGTGTCGAAACATCGCCTTAGCGTTAAGACTGCGGCGACCCTTCGACAAGCTACTTCGGAGTTTTGCTCCTCGTGCCGCCCTTCGGCAACATAGAACGTGCGGGCGGGGCAGGGTGACGTTTTAGAACGTTTTCTAATTCGTCATGTTGAGCCGCCACGAAGTGGCGTGTCGAAACATCGCCTTAGTGTTAATAAATTGCGGCGACCCTTCGACAGGCTCAGGGTGACAGATTAGAATGCTCGTCCGCTACTTCGGAGTTTTGCTCCTCGCGCAAATATTTACGAACGCAGTGAGCAAAGAATTGCGCGAAACCATAAATTTCCTTGCGCGAGAAGAACCACGCTTCTTCGCTGCGCGCCTCAATTTGGCAAATCCTTTTGCCTTCTTGTTCTTCAACGCGAACAAGAGGACAACTAAGTTAAACCGCAAACGCACGTTTCCTCGCGCAAATATTTACGAACGCAGTGAGCAAAGAATTGCGCGAAACCATAAATTTCCTTGCCTTAGGCGGAATTCACTTCCGCCGTGGGCGACACAATTTGCCGCATACCTGCGGCTTATTGCCCGATGAAACGAACAAGAGGACAACTAAGTTGAACCGCAAACGCACGTTTCCTCGAACGATTCTTTACGAAGCAACACCCCCTCAGTCGCTCGCATGCTCGCGACAGCTCCCCCTCAAGG
>CANRNP010000054.1 GCA_947632015.1 uncultured Clostridia bacterium
CCATCAAGATCCAGCGCACGACGGGCGCCTATCACGGCTATATGGCGCTCATCCTCGTTTTAGGTTACGGCGCCGCGATCGGGTACAATCTCTTTCAAAAAGACGGCGAAAAACGCTTCCCTCTGCTTTGGATGCTCGCGATCGGGGTGCTCGTGCAATTCGCGTGGGAATTCTCCCTGCTCATCGGCGGCATCCGCAGTGCGGAGATCGCCGATTGGGGGCAGAAACTCACCACGCTGATCGTAAATTCTCTGCTTGAAACCAACCTCGGCGCGGTGCCCATCTTCTGCATTTATGCGCTCGTTACGGCACGCTTTACCGAGGACTTGAAGAAACGCGCTCCCGTGAAATTCACCGGGCGCATCGCCGAGATCAACGCCATGCGGGTGCGCGAGACCCGCCGCTGAAAAAGAGAAAACGAAAACAGCCTGCCGATTGCGCAGGCTGTTTTCACATAGAACTCTTCCGAAGTTCCCGCTCCCCACAGCGCGACCTTCGTTTACACAAAAGAAGTATTCACATTATAAACGAATCTGCAACATTTGTCAAGCCCGAATTTGCACTTTTTTCCCTTTTCTTGTCATTTTTTCACGATTTTTCTCTGTCCTTGCGCCGCTTCCGCTTCACGGCAAGGACGATCGCCACGACCGCGGCGGCGATGAGAGCGGCGGGGATCACGAGCAGCCACCAGAAATAGGTAAAGAAGAACGCCGCGAATTCTCCGGCATGGGAAATCCGCACGGGGCTTTCCACCGTGGACATCGTGAAGGTAAGTTCCCCTTCGGGCAGTCCCTGCCGCGAATAGGTATAGCCGCCCTCCCCTTTTTCGAATTGCAGACTGCCCTCGGTGATGAAATAAGGCGTCTCGATGTTGAGTTCGAAGGTGCCGAAGTCCGCCCAAGTGGAAGCGGGCGAAAGGAGATAGGTATAGGAATAGACGGTCGGCGTGAAATCGATGTCGATCGCGGGATAGAGAGGAGCGGTCACGCTGTTGACGACCCTTCCCCCCGCGGGCACGGAAAGGCGGTATTCATACCAGCGCATGAGCCGCTCTGAGACGTCAAGCTCCCGCGGCGACTTCTTCAACGTGAGCCCCGTTTCGCCTTCCAAAAGCGCGTCGAAGGCGGCGTTGAACCAGTCCGTCTCGCCGACGCCGTATTTTTCATCGTACTTGCCCATAAGAAGTTCGCCGAGCGTCGTATGCCCGGTGGGAAGTTTCTCTTCGGGGACCCGTTCGACGTAGCCTTCCGTGAGTTTTTTGCAGGCGGCGGTTTCATACACCTTCCATTCGGGCATCTTCGAGAGCGGCTCGCCGATGACGTAGAGGGCAAAAGGCGAGGGCTCGGAGTAATTGTCCCCCCAGAGCCCGATGCTCTCCGCGCCCTCACCGCTGCCCGACAAGCGTTCGAGCAACACTTTGGTCTTTGCGCCGTCTCCGAGCCCCTTGAAACTTGCCGCGATGAAGGAGCTTTTGCTCGTATTTTCCGTCGAGACCTGCCGATAGTAATAGACCGTGACGGGCGTCTCCGCCGAAAAATTCCCGCTCGTTCTCTTCGTTTCCGCAAGGCGGGGGATGTCCTTCGAAGGGTCGCTCGTCCACCTGTCGAGGGTATGGCGGACGGTCCGCTCCACCTCTTCCCCGTCCGAGGTGATGAGATACCCCGCCGTATCGTCCGCCGCGACGCGGTTCCCCTCTTCGTCGTAAATGTCGTAGAGATATCCGAGCTGTCTGCCGAAGGGAAAGACGAGGGTCATCTCCACGTCGTAAGAGGCGGGGTTGTAAAAGGTGTACTCCGCCGTGACGTTCGCCGTATATGCCAAAAAATCTTCGAGTTCCTGATAGTAGTTGCTCGGAAAATCGGGAATGCGCAGGGTGAGCTTCTCCCCCGCGACGGTGACGGGACAGTTCTCCTCTTTGACGTAAGCGCCGAACGAATCCCTTCCGCTCCAAAAACTCTGCGCGGAATTCGCATGCGCCGTAAGCGCGGGCAACGCGCCGCCCGCGGCAACGCCCGCCGCCAGACAGAGCGCGCCGAACGATAAACGCCTCTTCATACGATCACCTCCCGTATATAAGACGGAAAAAGGGGAAGGAATGCTCCCTTTTTTCCAAAATTTTTTATTTTTCATCGGGCGGATCGGGAAAATCGACCCAAAAACAGCTCCCTTTGCCCTCTTCCGACTGTACGCCGAAGGGAATGCTGTACTTCAAAAGCACGCTTTTTACGATAGAGAGTCCCAACCCCGTGCCCTGCACGGGACGTTTGTGCAGTTCGGACGCACGGTAATAGCGCTCCCAGATGGTATCGATCTCGTCGGGCGGGATCCCCTTGCCGCTGTCCTGCACTTCGAAACGGGAACAGCCCTCTCTGCGTTTGAGCCGCACGATCACCCGCTTATCCTCCCCCGTGTAGTTGACGGCGTTGCCGATGAGGTTATAGAGCACTTGCTCGACGCGCGCCTTGCCCGCATAGGTATAGACGTCGTCGTCGAGATCCGTTTCAAAGACATACCCCTGCGTCTCGGTGAGATAGCCGAAGCGATTGACAACGGAATAGACGTCCTCGGTGAGGTTGAACACGGTGCGTTCGCTCTCGTCGATGCCGGCGCGCAGACGGGAGAGGTCGAGCACGTCCCCGACGAGCGCGGCGAGGCGGTCCGCCTCCTCGATGATGATCTGCGTGTGTTTGTCCCGCTTTTCGGGGTCGTTTCCCGAAATTTCGCGGATCATCGCGGCATACCCCTTGATCATCGTGAGCGGGGTCTTGAAATCGTGGGAAATGTTCGCGATCAGCTCCTTCTGCATGCGGTCCGTTTTGGAGATCTCCGTGCTCGCGTAGTCGAGAGAGCGGCTCAGATCGTTGAGCTCCGTGCAAAAGTAATCCCTTCCCGATCGCACGTCGTAATGCCCGCGGGCAAGCTCCTTCGCCCGTTCGGCGACCTCGGTGACGGGCTTTGTGATGAGCATGGAGACGAATCCGCTCAGCACAAAGGAGAGCGCGACGGCAAACAGCGCCGTTATGAGCGAAAACCACATCATATCGGCGGAGAGACGGTGCAACATCTCCAAAGAACTCGTCAGATACAGATAGCAGATCTTATTTTCCATCCGCACGGCGATGGCATAGCCCGCGGAATCGGGCATGGAAATTTTCGCGTGCGCGTCGGTAATGTCCGTCGGCTTCCCCGCCTCCTCCATTTCGGCAACGAACTGTTTGATCCGCTCCCGTACGCTGGCGACGACCGTGCGGTAGTCCTCTCCTTCCTGCCCTTCGGGAAGATTCGGGAAGATAAACACGTCGTCCTCGGAGAAGAGATAGGCGCTCACGTTGTATTCGTTGGTAACGGAGAGCATGAGCGCGCTGAGTTTGGAGGGCGCGAACATTTCGTCCGAAAAGCTCTCGCGCAGGCGGAATGCCGCCTCCTGCAAGCTGTTATCGATCTGTTCGCGGTACCTGCGGTTGAGTTCGAAGTTCTGCACGACGGTGAATACCGCCACAAGCACGATGGCGAACAGGAGAAAGGTGAGCCAGAGGATGAGGTTGAGATCGAGCGAGCGGGTGCGCTTTCTTGTTTCTTTTTCTCTCTTCCGCATATCAGGTTTCGAATTTATAGCCGAGCCCCCGCAACGTTACGATGAACTTGCGGTATTCTTTCAGATTTCCTCTGAGCATCTTGATATGGGTATCCACGGTGCGGTCGTCGCCGTAAAAATCGTAACCCCATACCTGGTTGAGCAAGCGTTCCCGCGTGAGCGCGACCCCCTCGTTCTCCACAAAGTAGAAGAGAAGTTCATATTCTTTCGGCGTGAGTTCGACGCGCTCCCCGTTCACAGAGACATTTCTTCCGACGATGTCGATCTTCAAGCCCTCGAATTCATAGACGTCGCGCGGCTTTTTCTCGGTGCCCGAACGCTTCATTACCGCATGGATGCGCGCCATCACTTCCTTCGGCGAGAAGGGCTTGGTAACATAGTCGTCGGAGCCGATCTCGAAGCCGAACAGCTTATCGTACTCCTCACCCCGCGCCGAGAGCATGATGACGGGCGTCTCGCTGAATTTGCGGATCTCTTTCACAGCGGAAAATCCGTCGAGACGGGGCATCATCACGTCCATGAGGATCACGTCATAGTTGTTTTCGCGGCACTTTTTCACCGCTTCCATGCCGTCCTGCGCCTCTTCCGCCTCGCCGCCTTCGAATTCGATGTATTCTTTCAGGACCGCGCGGATCATCTCTTCGTCGTCTACGATCAAAACCTTCATAGCAGACCTCCTTACGCCGAGTTTATCGCAACTGCTTTACAGCTATTTCAAATTTGTGTGAAAACTTCGTGAAGATATTATACCATACTTCCCCCGCAAATGCAAGAAAAATATTTTTCCGAATTTTGAACAAACGTTTGACTTATGCGAACATTTGTGTTAAACTCTAAGAGGAAAGGACGGAAGAGAGCGATGATCGATGAGCGGCGGCTGAAAATTCTGACCGAAGGAGCAAAGTACGACGTTTCCTGTTCCTCTTCGGGGAGCAAGCGCAAAAATACGGGCGGGATCGGCAACGGCTACGTTGCGGGATGCTGCCATTCCTTTACGCCGGACGGGCGTTGCATTTCTCTTTTGAAGATCCTCATGAGCAACGACTGCGCCTATAACTGCAAGTATTGCCCCAACCGCCTCGGCGCAGACGTGCCGCGCGTGAGCGCGACCCCCGAAGAGATCGCCGAGCTCACGATCGACTTTTACAAGCGCAACTACATCGAGGGGCTGTTCCTCTCCTCGGCGGTGGAAAAGAGCCCGAACTACACGATGGAGCGGCTCGTCCGCACGGTAAAGCTCCTCCGCACGCAGTACCGCTTCCACGGCTACATCCACTTGAAAGGGATCCCCCGCGCGGACGGGGAGCTCGTGCGGGAAGCGGCGAAATATGCCGACCGCATGAGCTACAACATCGAATTCCCCTCCGAGCGGAGCTTGAAACTCCTCGCCCCCCAAAAGAGCAAGGAGAGCCTGCTTCTGCCCATGAAAAAGCTCGCCGAGGACAGTCTTCTCTTCCGCGAAGAAAAGCGAAAAGGGCTGTTTTTGCCCGCGGGGCAGACCACGCAGATGATCGTGGGCGCCTCGCCCGAAACGGACGGGCAGATCGTGCGGCTCACGCAGAGCCTCTACCGCGCGATGGGCTTAAAGCGGGTGTATTATTCCTCCTATGTGCCCGTGGTGCACGATAGCCTTTTGCCCGACCTTCCCGTGGGACAGCTCCGCGAACACCGTCTCTATCAGGCGGACTGGCTGTTGCGCTTCTACGGCTTTACCGCCGAGGAGATCGCGCCCGAAAACGAAAATCTGCCCCTCGACCTCGACCCCAAGTGCGCGTGGGCGCTCAGGAATATGCAATATTTCCCCGTAGAGGTCAACCGCGCGCCGCTCGAAGTTCTTTTGCGGGTGCCGGGGATCGGCGGAAGGAGCGCGCAGAAGATCCTCGAAGCGCGCAAATACACCAAGCTCAATTTTGAACATCTGAAAAAGATGCGCGTCGTTCTCAAACGGGCGCGGCATTTCATTACGGCAAACGGAAAATTTTACGGGGCGGAAACCGTGACCGCCGTGCGGGGGGCGCTCACCGCGGGCGAACAGATGCAAAACGCCGTACAGCTGAGTTTATTTTCCGACCCGCAAACGGCGCTCTCCGCGCTCACGGGGGAATTATGATCTATCTGACGGACGGCACGAAAGAGGGGTTCCTCACGGCGTTTCTCCTCGCCTACCGGGACGGGGAAGCGCTCATCGCCTCGTCGCAGACCCAGCTCTCGCTCGGACAGCGGGCGGTCTTTGTCGCGCCCGATCCCGTACGGGCGAAAAAGGCGGAGCAACGCCTGCTCGAATTCGACAAGAACTGCATGGAAGAACTCTTTTATCTGTTGCGCAGCGGCAGACCCGACCGCGAACAGATCGCCTTCCGCTATTTCCGTCTTTTGGCGGAAAGCAAACGCCCCGTGCGCGGAATGCTCGCCGAGGACGGGGTAAGAGATGCCGCGGAGCTCATACGGACGGTCACGCAGGAGATCCACCGCATGCACGGCTTCGTGCGGTTTATGGAGAGCGCCAGCGGGGCGCTCTATGCGCCGCTTCTGCCCGATAACGACATCGTCGATCTCCTCGTGCCCCATTTCCGCGCGCGGCTCCGCGAATACCCGTTCGTCCTGCACGACGTAAAGCGCAAAAAAGCGGCGGTCTACGACGGCGAAAACGTCTTTCTCGCCCCGCTCGAACGGGCGGAAGTCGCCCTCTCCGCCGACGAACAGGGCTGGCGGGAGCTTTGGCGGCGATACTATCGGAGCGTAAACATCCCGGAGCGCGAGCGCCTGAAACAGATGAAGGGCTACATGCCCGTGCGCTACTGGAAATTCATGCCCGAATTCTCTTCCCCCGACGATCCCGTCGCGCCGTAACCGCCTTTCCCGAACGAAAAGCGCCGCGGCGCAAATTTTTTTCGGAAAATTTTTTGTTTGCCTGTCCGTTTTTCCCCTTCCGCGTTGTTGATTTTTATAGAGCCGCCAAAAGTTCGTTGAATTTTTTCAGATGCTCCTTTTCCTCCTCTAAAATGCGGGAGAGAACGGCGGCGACGGGCGCGTTTTTCGTGCGGCAGAGGATCCCTTCGTAGCAGGAAATGGCGTTCTCTTCGGCGCAGATGTCGGCGCAGAGCATCTGGCGCGGGATCTTGGTGTAATTGACGCAGGCGGCGGAATAATAGCCCACGGGATAGGGCGGGCAGGCGGAAAAGACGGGCAGTGCGCCGAGTTTTGCGATCATCGAGGCGAGCAGTTCGAGGTGGTGCATTTCCGAAACGGCGATCCGGATGAGTTCGCGGGAGAACGCCGCGTTCCCCTGCTCGGAAAAGACGACAGACTGAAAGACATATTGCAAGACGGCGGTGAGTTCCCCCTCTCTGCCCGCGTATGCGGGCGCGATGAGCCGAAGGGTAACGGGATCTTCCCCGATCTCCTCCAAAGACGGATATTTTTGCTCTGCGACCATATTTTTTACCCCCGAAGCATTTTTTTCAGCTTATGCGGCGGGCAGAAAAAGCGTTCCACGACAAAAAAGATCCCCCTCGCATGCAAGGGAGACCTTTTTCCTGTTTGAAGTTTTTTAAGGCGAAACGATGATCCCATCCTGTGTGCGCACGCAGTACTTTCCCGTGCCGCCGTCGTATCCTTCCCCCTTTCTCACCCTTTCCCACTCCTCTTTTGTCCCGCAAAAGACGATGCTTTTGAGGCTCGTACAGCCGTAAAACGCATAGTCGCCGATCTCGGTGAGGCTCCCCGGCAGCACGATCTCTTCCAGAGCGGCGCAGTTGGTGAAGGCATAACGCCCGATCGTTTTGAGCGCGTTCCCCGCATACACCCTGCCGAGCGCGGGGCAGTTGTCGAAGGCGGCGTTCCCGAAGGATAGGACGGTGTCGGCGCAGAGGAGAGAGGTCAGCGTCTCGCAGTTTTCGAATGCCCCGTCGGCGATACGGGTCACCCCCGTGAGGACTTGGAAATGGCAGGGACGCCCCACGGCTTTTCTTTCGCTCGAAAAGAGATAGTCGAAGGAGCTGTCGAAAAAGCGGGCAAGCGCATATCCCGCCGCGGTGACGAGGGAAAACAGCAGGCAGAGCGCGATGCCGTTTATGAAAAGTCCCGTCCGGAACGCTCCGCTCACGGCGGTGAGTTTTTCCGCGTCGGCGGATGTCATTTCCAAGCGATAGACGGCATAAGCGCGGTAAGCCGCCGTCGCTCCCGCCGTGAGGTTGAGATAGGCGGAGAGGGAGAGAATGAAGTTCACCGCGGCAAAGAGATAGGGAAGCGCGCACAGAAAGTTTCTTCCGCGAAAGCGGAGCGGGGAGAAGTGGAAGAAGAGCCCCGCGCTCGCCGCGGCGACGGACAGGAAGATGAGCACGAGGATGACGATCTGCATTCCTCCGAGGGAGGAGAGCGCCTGTTCGTACTTGATGAGCGGAATGGGAATTGCCGCCTTCACCGCTTCGAGCTCGGCGATCAGACCGCGGCACTGCGACCATTCGCCGCATAATCTGCTTGTCATGGAGAAGAGATTCCCCATGCTCCCGCCCTCCGCATAGCAGACGGGCAGGAAGGCAAGAAAGAGCGGAAGGATACAGACGAGCGCAAAGACGATCGCGGGGACATGGTGCATGAAACGGCGGAGCCTTCCGATCGCCGCCGCGGAAATGCGGTTCACGCAAGCGGCGCGCGAAAGAAAGAGCTTTTCCTTTCCCTGATACGCCCGCCACTCCCCCACGCGGCTGAGATAGAGTTTGAGGAGGAAGAGGACGACCAGACCGAAAAGGAGCAGACAGGAGAGCGCAAGGAGCGCCCCCGCACCCGATCCTCTTACTTCCGTGCGGAGAGAAAGAAGGGCGCAGACGGAAAAGACGAGCGTCACGCCGCCGAACAGATAACCGGGAAGAAGGAAGAGATCGCTCCCCTTTCCGCCCTTCCGCCTCAGTTGAAGCGCGACGGCGTTTGAAATGAGGACGAGCGCGGTCAAAATCACGATGCAGTACGCCGCGACCGTATAGACGGGCGCGCCCTCTATCCCGATTTCCCGCGGGGCGGACGTCTTGAAAAAGGAATAGAGGGAAAGGGCGACCGCTTCTCCCCCTTCCTTCGCGCCCACAGCAAAGGGCAGGGCGAACACGATCAAGCCGGCGATACAGGCGAAAAGGGAAAGGAGCAGGGAAACGGTATGCAGGCGGTTTTGAAGTTCTGCTCTCCGCTTTTTGGTGTTGAGGCGGGGCAGCAGGGAGACGACCGCAAAAAAGTCCGAGATTGCATGCGGCTTTGGAGCGGTTTCCGGGATCATGGGCATGAATTTACCTCCTGATACAATGTAATTGACCTAAAAAGAATATCGGAAGATACTCTTTTCAAAGTTCCAAGACCTAAGCTATAATGGAAGGGGATCAAGGTCTGACGGATACCTCCTTGGGCTTATACGCCCGAATCAAAGACTGTCAGCCAACCTTCCATTATAGCGTTCGGTTTTTGCAGGTTGGGCTTCGCGTCCGCGTTACACATCAGATTGAATCGGT
>CANRNP010000055.1 GCA_947632015.1 uncultured Clostridia bacterium
CAGGGGAGACGCGACTCGAACACGCAACAGACGGTTTTGGAGACCGTTGCTCTACCATTGAACTACTCCCCTAAGCGTAAAGACATTATATAATAAACTTTCGGTTTCGTCAACAAATTTCGGCGGGAAAACGCAAACTTTTTTAGGTCGCCGCTTCCACAAACCATCTCTCCTTCTCCGGTTCGAGATAGAGCCACCGCTCCTTTCCGAGGATCACGCAGGTATAGCGCACGGGAAGCAGAGCGCCCACCCGCGCGGGCGCGCGCTCCACCGCCTTTACCCGGTCTACCGAAAACGTTCTGCCGTCCTCCCAGACGAGGGAGAGCGGACGGATCCCGCCCTCCCTCGAAAATTTTGCCGTGACCGTTACATATACCTTCCTCAGTCCCATCGAAAGACAGCATGCGCCTTCCCGCGGACATTCATGCGCAAACGACCGCCCAGGTCATCCATGCGCCGTCCGCCAACGTGCGGATGCGCACCGAGCCGTCCTTCCTCGCCGAAAAGGCGATCTGCGTGCAGAGGGAGCCGTCGTCCGAGGCGATCACGAGAAGAAACCACTTGCAATTTTTCCCCGAAGGGTTTTCGACCGAGAGCGGATGGTTCGTACAGCTCTGCTCCTCCGTGCCGCAAAGGTTGTAAAACCCGCTTTTGAGCAATTCGTTGAAATTGACGCCCGTCTGAACTTCCGCCGAGAGAGGCATCTGGCGGTCGGAAGTCACATGTTCCAGTCCGAGCGTCTCCTTGCTGACCACAACTTCCCCCGTCTGCCCGTTGACGGAAGAGACGCCCGCGGCGGAAGCGGCGGCAGAGACGATGAAGTTGTTCTCCTCGTCCCGCGTTACGCTGATATTCTCCCCCGCTTTTATCACGTTTTCGCCGAGTTTGGCGCCCGTAACGGCTCCCGTGGCGAGCGCGCGCGTGTTGACGCTCCCCTGCCCTAAGTTCGTGGATGTCACCGTGTACAAGCCGAGGTTGGCGGAAGTAACGCAGCCCGTGGCGAGGTCGCCCGCCTGCACCTTGTCCTTTGCGGCGAGCGCGCCGAGACCGAGCGATTCGCGGTCGAGCGTGACTTCACCCGTCTGCCCGTTGACGGAGGTGACCCCCGTCGAAAGTTCGGCGGAAACGATGAAATTCCCGCTCTCGTCGCGCGAAACGGCGATGTTCTTCCCGCCGCTTATCGCGTTTTCGTCGATCTTTTCCCCCGATACGGCGCCCGCCGCGATGGTGCGCCCGATGACGTTTTCATCCGCGATATTCAGAGAGGTAACGGTGTGCATGCCGAGATTCGCGCTGAGCACGCAGGCGGTGGAAAGGTCGCCCACCTGCACCTTGTCCTTTGCGGCGAGCGCGCCGAGACCGAGCGATTCGCGGTCGAGCGTGACTGCTCCCGTCAGTCCGTTGACCGAATACACGCCGCTTTCGGGCGCGCCGACGAGGTCGCTGTAATTCCCGCTCGTCGCCACGGCGGCAAGACCGAGGGAATCGGCGTCCACGGTGACCTCGCCCGTCTTTCCGTTGACCGAAGTGACGGCGGAAGAGAATTCGGGCTTGTCGGTGAGGTCGTTATAGCTCCCGCTCGTCGCCACGTCGGCAAGTCCGAGAGAGGCGGCGTCCACGGTGATCTCGCCCGTCTTTCCGTTGACGGAGGCGACCCCGCTCCCTTCGAGTTTGAGGGGCTCCAAACGCTCGCCGTCGTAATAGCAGGGGGTATAGGCTCCCTCCTTCCGCTTGAAGAAGATGCCGCCCGCGGAGAGCTTTTCCGAAGGCGTTTCCGCTCCCTCCTCGCCGACCTCGACGACGTTCCACCCCTCCGTCACAAAGCCCATGGGGTCTACCCGCACCGCCGAATACACCCCTTCGGCGATCTTCTCTTCGAACACCGACCAGTCCTTTTCGTTGAGAAAGGAGAGCACCTGCTCATGAAGGGTGAGCACGGGCTTTTGCTGTAAGATCTCCGGCGTGCCCGAGTCGCAACGCAGGCGCACAAAGGTGGAAGCGACCCTTCTCGCGCCCAGACGGCTGTAAATGCCGATGAGCACATAATCCGATTCGGCGCTCTCGATCTGCGGCATCACGCACTCCGTCCCCGTAAAGAGCTTTTCTGCGGCGCCGCCCGCCCACATCACGACGGCAACGCGGGCGGGGAATTCCTCCCACTCCTCGTCGAGGCGAAATTTCAGGCGGTAAACGCCGTTGCGGGAAACGACCTCGGAAAAGTCGGTCTCCGCCATCTTGTTTTTTACGCTGATTGTAATTTCCTGATCCAAACTGATTCCTCCCGTTTTTTCGTTTTTACACGGTCTGCCTCTATTGTAACGCCGCGGCGCCGCAAAATGGGAGAAAACTGACAAAAAAACCGCGGAAACCGCGGTTTTTTCTCGATTATGCGTGACATAGTACTATGCTAATGCGCAAAAACAAAAAATGTTTATACGTTCACCGTGCCCGTTTCGCCGAGCAGGGCGGCGTTTTTCTTCAAAATGGGGTCGATCTCGCTACGGATAAATTCCACCGTCTGCCGCGGCGCGCGCCCGATGAATTTGCGCGCGTCCACAATCTTTGCAAGGCGGGCGGATACGGCGGAAAACATGGGGTCTTGCCGGACGCGGGAGAGCAGATCGTTCTCCTTGCCCTCTTCCTTCACCCGCCTGCCCGCTTCCTGCGAGAGAACGCGGATGCGCTCGTGGAGCTGCTGTCTGTCCCCTCCCGCCTTCACGCACTCCATGATGATGTTCTCCGTCGCCATGAAGGGAAGCTCCGCCGCAACATGCTTTTTGATGACTTTTTCATAGACGACGAGATTTTCCGCCACATTCATATAGATGTTGAGCACGGCGTCTACGGTAAGGAATGCCTGCGCGTTGACGATGCGGCGGTTTGCCGAATCGTCCAGCGTGCGTTCCAGCCACTGGGTCGAAGCGGTGACCGCGCTGTTGACGGGCAGAGAGAGCATATAGCGGCAGAGGCTCCCCATCCGCTCCGAACGCATGGGGTTGC
Organism: uncultured Clostridia bacterium; assembly: GCA_947632015.1. Taxonomy (GTDB): domain Bacteria; phylum Bacillota; class Clostridia; order Christensenellales; family Borkfalkiaceae; genus Gallimonas. The sequence goes on from CANRNP010000055.1 coordinate 3,001, forward strand.
GCTTGTACGCCATCGCCGAAGAGCCGATCTGCGATTTTTCGAAGGGCTCCTCCACCTCCTTCATGCTCTGCAAAAGGCGGATGTCGTTGCTGAACTTATACGCGCTCTGCGCGATCTGGGAGAGCACGCAAAGGACGTTGTAATCGAACTTCCGCGGATAAGTCTGCCCGGTTACGCCGTAAACTTTCTCGAAGCCGAGCTTTTGCACCACCCGCTTTTCGAGTTCTTTCACCTTCTTCTCGTCGCCGTCGAAGAGGTCCAGAAAGCTCGCCTGCGTGCCCGTCGTCCCCTTCACTCCCCTCAGCTTAAAGCGGGACAGGAGATGTTCGAGGTTCTCGTAGTCGAGCATGAGGTCCTGCATCCACAGCGTGGCGCGCTTGCCGACCGTCGTGAGCTGGGCGGGCTGTAAATGGGTAAAGCCGAGCGTGGGCATATCCTTGTATTGCAGGGCGAAGCGTTTGAGCTTATCGAGCACGTTGACGAGCTTCTTCAAAATGATCTGCAACCCGTCGTAGAGGATGATGAGCTCGGAGTTGCAATCCACAAAACAGCTCGTCGCCCCTAAATGGATGATCCCCGCCGCTTCGGGCGCGACGTCGCCGTACGCCTTCACATGCGCCATCACGTCGTGCCGCACCTGCCGCTCGTATGCCTCCGCGCGCGCGTAGTCAATGTCCGTTTCGTGCGCTTTGAGTTCGTCTACCTGCTTCTGCGTGATGGGGAGCCCCAGCTCCATTTCGCTCTCGGCGAGGGCGATCCAGAGTTTTCTCCAAAGGCGGAAGCGCTTTTCGTCGCCGAAATTTTCCTGCATCTCGCGGCTCGCATAGCGGGTGCTCAGGGGATTTTCGTAAATAGTCTTGTCCGGCATCGTTTGCTCCTTATATTTTTGCGGGTTCGGGGTAATCCGTCCCGAAGGTCTCTGCGGTAACGCGCTTCATCCGCTGCTCTGAAAGCGGTTTGTCGTTGCGGTCGGTGCGGACGGAGGCGATCTCGTCCACGACGTTCATCCCCGCGATCACTTTGCCGAAGGCGGCGTACTGTCCGTCGAGGTAGGAAGCGTCCGCGTGCATGACGAAAAACTGCGAGCCCGCGCTGTTCGGGTTCTGCGCGCGCGCCATCGAGAGAACGCCCCGCTCGTGTTTCAGAGGGTTGGAAAAGCCGTTCGCGCGGAATTCTCCCCTGATGCAATACCCCGGACCGCCCGTTCCCGTGCCGCGGGGGTCGCCGCCCTGTATCATAAAGCCCGCGATCACGCGGTGGAGCCCGTCGTAAAAGCCCTTCTTCACGAGGGAAAGAAAGTTGTTCACCGTGTTGGGCGCGAGAGCGGGATAGAGCTCCGCCTTGAACGTCTTGCCGTTCTCCATTTCAAACGTTACAATAGGGTCCATGATTTTTCTCCTCTCCTTAAAATTTTACCCAGATCGCGGGACGAACCCCGATCATAGAGTAGAGGCCACTATCTCGCCATTTTTTGTCCGCGTCATTGTTGTGATCCACCGGCGCGACCTCGACTCTGCTTTCTCTACCGCCGTACAAAGGAGCTATAATAGCCTGACAGCCCGCTTTCCCCCCCGCGGGCGTTCGCAGCCAGTAGCCATTCACGGAGATGTTCTTTCTCCGATTATTGACATCATTCGAGAGATCGAAGTTCTGTGGGATCGCGTATCTATAATCGTCTATTTCGGGAACGCTCAGCAAAAACACGTTGTCCTGGGTGTCGCTTCCCCCCATCGCGCCGAGATGACCGGGGTTTTTCAGGGTGACGGTACAGATGCGCTTCTGCTCTTCTTTGGTGAAGGCGGTCTTAAAGAACTTTCCGTTCAGCCACTTGCGCATATCGCTCCGCGCCCAGCTGACGGAGATCGGCTTGTTGTGGTAAGACAAGATCTCGATACTGCAAGCGCAGAACAACAGCGCCCTGTCGCCCTCCGTTTCGAGCACGACCCATTCGAGGTCGTCGCCGCGGTAACGTCCGAAAAAGACGCGCTCTTTCTCCGCAGGCAAAACGGCGGGGGCGGATACGGGTCTCGGAGCCGATCCCGATTCGGATTTCGGAGCCGATCCCGATTCGGATTTCGGAGCCGATCCCGATTTGGGTTTCGGAGCCGGAGACGGGGAAAGCGGCATGCCTCCCTGGTTCAGCATCTTCCCGCATGCGGGACAATATTTCACGTCCTTGTCAACGGAAGCGCCGCATATGGGACACTTCATTTTCTTCGAGCCAAACATTGCTTCTCCTTATGTTTTAACTGTTTTCTTCGTATTTTTCGACTTTCGTCTTTGCTTCTTCGAACAATTTCATCGAGAATTCGTCGGGATAGCCCTCTTTGTACACGACCCGCTTGATCCCCGCGTTGATGATCATCTTCGCGCAGATGACGCAGGGCTGGTGGGTGCAGTAAAGGGTGGCGCCGTCGATATTCACGCCGTACTTTGCCGCCTGTATGATGGCGTTCTGCTCGGCGTGCGCGGCATAGCACAGTTCCGCGTGCGTGCCGCTCGGAATGTTGTTCTCGATGCGCAGGCATTTCCCCCGCTCGACGCAGGAAGAGATCCCCGCGGGCGCGCCGTTGTAACCCGTCGTCATCACCCGCTTGTCGCGCACGATGATCGCTCCCACCTTGCGGCGGATACAGCTCGCCCAGCTTCCCACCTGTTCGGTGAGTTCCATGAACCGCTTGTCCCACTTATCCATAAACTTCCTCCCGCAAAAAATTATAGCATAAGCCCGCAAAAATGGCAAGAATTTTTTATCTCTTTCTCCCCTGCCGCGGGGCGGAAAGGCGGGCAAAAAGGCGCGTTTCCCCCAAATTTCCGAAAACGATTGACGATGCCGCCCCTTTTTCATATAATAGAGTTATGAACGCGCGCATTTCTCCGAAAAGGCAGGGCGCCTTCGTCTGCCTCACGGGAATTTTCTGCAACCTGCTGTTGTCCGCGGCGAAGATCGCCGTGGGATTTTGCTTTGGATTCGTCGCCATCATGGCAGACGGATTCAACAACCTGAGCGATTGCGGGAGCGGGATCGTCGCGCTCATCTCCCTCTTCATCGCCGAAAAGCCCGCCGACCGTGAACACCCGTTCGGACACCGCCGCGCGGAATACGTCGCCGCGCTCATCACGGGCTGCTTCGTGCTTGCCGTCGCCGCGGAGCTTTTAAGGGAATCGATCGGGTCCGTCGTTCAGGGCGGCACGCCCGACTCGCCGTTTCCCGTCTATCTCGTGCTTGGGATCTCCATCGCCGTAAAACTCGGTCTGTTCGCGCTCTACCGCCTTTATGCGAAAAAATACGGCTCCGACCCCCTCAAAGCGGCGGCGACGGACAGCCTCTGCGATTGTCTCGCCTCGCTCACGGCGATCGCCGGCGCGGCGCTCTCCCCCCTCTTCCCCGCGGCGGACGGCTGGGCGGGGATCGTCGTCTCGCTGTTCATCCTCTGGCAGGGGATCAGGATCTTGACCGAAGCGAGCTCAAAACTTTTGGGGCAGGCCGACCCCGACCTCTCCGAGCGCGTCAAACAGCTCCTCCTTTCGACGGACGGCGTGCTCGGCGTGCACGATTTGCAAATTTTCAGTTACGGGAAGGACGCCGTATATGCCACGATCCATGCGGAGATGGACGCGGAGCTCCCGATGCTCGCGGCGCACACGGCGATCGACCGTGCGGAGATGCGGGTCCGGCAGGAAACGGGCGTCCATCTCACCGTCCACCTCGACCCCGTGGATCTGAACAACTTCGAGGAATCGAGCCTGAAACGCAAAGTGACGGAGGCGGCGCGGCAGCTTTTCGAAGGGGTGGAAGTGCACGATTTCCGTCTGATCCCCGGAACGAATACGGTGGAATTCGACGTGGGCGTGCCGTACGGCTGCCGCATGACGGACGAAGAGCTCAAAGAGACGCTCGAAGCGGCGGTGAAATCGCTGGGCGATTACGAGCCGATCATCGCGATCGAGCGGGAGTGACGGGGCGCGACCCCCTCCGCGCTCCGCCGCGCGGTAAAATTACAAAATTTTCCAAAAAAAATTTTAATTTCCGTTTGACTTGCCTCTCTTTCCGTTTATAATAGATAGGAATCAAAGCGGCTCTGCCGCAATCAAACAAATCGGAGGTTATCATGAATATCAAACCCTTGTTCGACAAGGTCGTCGTGGAAGCGCTGACCGTCGAAGAAAAGACGAAGAGCGGCTTTATTCTCCCCTCTTCCGCACAGGAAAAGCCCCAGACCTGCGTGGTCGTGGCGGTCGGTCCCGGAGGGATCGTGGACGGGAAAGAGACCGTGATGCAAGTGAAAGTCGGCGATAAAGTTCTTTGCTCCAAGTATGCCGGCTCCGACTTCAAAGTAGACGGGAAAGAATTCACCATCATCAAGCAATCGGACATTTTAGCGATCGTCGAGTAAGTTCATCAAAATCAAAAAATCATCTATCAGGAGTAAATTATTATGGCAAAGCAAATCAAATACGGAGACGAGGCGAGAAAGGCGCTCGAAACGGGCGTAAACGTTCTCGCCGACACGGTGAAGATCACCCTCGGTCCCAAAGGCAGGAACGTTGTGCTCGACAAAAAGTTCGGCGCGCCCCTCATCACCAACGACGGCGTGACGATCGCAAAAGAGATCGAACTTCCCGATCCCTTCGAGAACATGGGCGCACAGCTCGTAAAAGAAGTTTCCACCAAGACGAACGACGTCGCGGGCGACGGCACGACGACGGCGGTCCTCCTCGCGCAGGCGATCATCCGCGAAGGGCTTAAAAACCTCGCCGCGGGCGCCAACCCCATCATCCTGAAAAAAGGCATCGACAAAGCGGTGGAAGCCGCCGTTGAGCAGGTCAAATCCATCTCCAAAAAAGTGGACGGCAAGAAGGCGATCTCGCAGGTCGCTTCCATCTCGGCGGGCGACGAAACGGTGGGCGAACTCATCGCAAAGGCGATGGAGATCGTCGGAAAAGACGGCGTGATCACCGTGGAAGAGGGCAAGTCCATGACGACCGAACTCACTACGGTCGAGGGCATGCAGTTCGACAGAGGCTATGCCTCCGCCTACATGGTGACGAATACCGATAAGATGGAAGCCGTGCTCGATTCCCCCTATATCCTCATCACCGATAAAAAAATCTCGAATTTGCAGGAAATTCTGCCCATCGTCGAGCCCCTCGCCCAGCAGGGACAGCGCCTCCTCATCATCGCGGAGGACGTCGAGGGAGACGCGCTCGCCGCGCTCATCGTCAACAAGCTCAAAGGCGTGTTCAACTGCGTTGCGGTCAAGGCTCCCGGCTTCGGCGACAGGAGAAAGGCGATGCTCGAAGACATCGCGATCCTCACGGGCGGCACGGTGATCACCTCCGACCTCGGCTATGAACTCAAAGACGCTACCGTGGATATGCTCGGCAGAGCCAACCAGGTGAAAGTCGACAAGGACAACACCACCATCATCGACGGCGCGGGCGACAAGGAAGCCATCAAGACGCGCGTTGCCTCCATCAAGGCGCAGATCGAAGTGACGACTTCCGATTACGACAGAGAAAAATTGCAGGAACGCCTCGCAAAACTCGCGGGCGGCGTCGCGGTCATCAACGTCGGCGCGGCGACCGAGATCGAGATGAAGGAAAAGAAGCTCCGCATCGACGACGCGCTCGCGGCGACCCGTGCGGCGGTCGAAGAGGGCTATGTGCCGGGCGGCGGCTCCGCGCTCCTCAGCTGTGTTCCCGTGCTCGAAAAGCTCGTAGAGACCCTTTCGGGCGACGAAAAAACGGGCGCGCAGATCATTTTGAAGGCTTGCGAAGAGCCCGTGCGCCAGATCGCCAAGAACGCGGGCGTGGACGGCTCCGTCGTCGTGGACAAGATCCTCACGAACGGAAAACCCGCTTACGGCTTCGATGCGTTGAAGAACGAATACACCGACATGGTGAAGAGCGGCATCATCGACCCGACGAAGGTCACCCGCTCGGTACTGCAGAACG
>CANRNP010000056.1 GCA_947632015.1 uncultured Clostridia bacterium
GGAGCCCATGAGGGCGCGGTTGGTATCGTCGTTTTCGAGGAAGGGAATGAGCGCCGTCGCAACCGAAACGAGCTGTTTCGGGCTCACGTCCATGTAGTCGATGCGCTCGCGCGGCATCTCGGTAATGAGCTCTTTATAGCGGCAGCCGACGCGGGCGTTTACGAATCTGCCCTCTTCGTCGAGGGGTTCGTTCGCCTGCGCGACGACGTAGCGGTCCTCTTCGTCCGCCGTGAGATAATCGACATGGTCGGTCACGATCCCCGTCGCCTTGTCCACCTTTCTGTAAGGGGACATGATGAAGCCGAACTCGTTGACCTTGGAGAAGGTCGCAAGCGAGGAGATAAGACCGATGTTCTGCCCTTCGGGGGTCTCGATCGGGCACATGCGCCCGTAGTGGGAGTGGTGCACGTCGCGGACTTCGAAGGTGGCGCGGTCGCGGTTGAGACCGCCGGGACCGAGCGCGGAGAGCTTCCGTTTGTGGGTGAGCTCTGCGATGGGGTTGGTCTGGTCCATGAACTGCGAGAGCTGGGAACTGCCGAAGAACTCGCGGATGACCGCCGAGATGGGACGCACGTTGATGAGCCCGGAGGGGGTAACTTCCATAGGGTCCTGCGTCGCCATGCGCTCTTTGATGAGCCGTTCGAGCCGCGCCATCCCGATGCGGAGCTGGTTTTGGAGCAATTCCCCCACCGACCGCACGCGGCGGTTGCCGAGGTGGTCGATCTCGTCGATCGTGCCGATGCCGTACTTCAAATCGAGGTTGGTGGACACCGCCGCAATGATGTCGTCCTCGGTGATGCACTTATAATTGAGTTTATCGATGAGGGGCTTCAACGCCTTCTTCTCGTCGGGCGTAACGAAGCCGACCCGCTTTTCCGCTTCGAGATCGACGGGCGCGTTCGCGGGGGCAGGCTCCTCGGAGCGAGCGAGAATTTCATGGAAGAGCACGCATGCGGAGACGAATTTGATGCGGTTGTCCCTGCGCTTTTCGCGGTTCTTGCGCTCTTCCTTCTTCTCCTTCTCCTCGTCGATCTCCTTTGCCTGGCGGTCTGCTTCGGGAAGCTCATGATAGAGCTTGTTGATGCGGTCGCCGAACTCCTCCGCAACTTCTTCGACGGAGCGGGTCTTGCACGCCTCGGCGATCTCTTTGGAGAACACGAAGTTGGGATAATAGATCGTGGCGAGCAAGCCGAAGGGCTTGGGATCCTTTTGCGAGAGCGCGGAAAAATCGACGGTGTTGTTGCCGATGACAATATGCGGGATCTCGCCCGCTTCGGGGTCGTTGACGAGGACCGAAACGCGGTTGACGCCCGCGTTCTGGATCGCCTTCGCCTGCTCTTCGGTGAGGATGTCCCCTTTCGCGGCGAGCACTTCGCCCGTTTCGGGCGCGATGATGTCCTCGGCGGCTTTACAGCCGGGCAAGCGGTAGGAGATGTTGAGTTTTTTGTTGAACTTGTATCTGCCGACCTTCACGACGTCGTAACGGCGGGGATCGAAGAAGAGGTTGTTGAGGTGCTGGCGCACGGAGTCCTCGGTGGGAACTTCGCCGGGGCGCAGCCTTCTATAAAGCTCGATGAGCCCGTCCGATTCGGAGCGGTTCGAGTCTTTCTCCATCGTCGCTGCGATCATCTTGTCGCCGTCGAACAGATCTTCAAGCGCGCGGTTGCTGCCGTAGCCGATCGCGCGGAGAAGGACGGTAGCGGGCAGTTTGCGTTTTCTGTCCACGCTTACCCAAAGGACGTTCTGCGCGTCCTGTTTGAATTCGAGCCATGCGCCCCTGCCGGGAATGACCGTCGTCTCATAGAGCTTTCTGCCCGTCTTGGTATCCGCCTCGAACGAGTTGTTCACGCCGGGGGAGCGGACGAGCTGGGAAACGATGACGCGCTCCGCGCCGTTGATGATGAAAGAGCCGTTTTCCGTCATCTTGGGGAAGTCGCCCATAAAGACGTCCTGGTCGATGACGTTCTCTTTCACCTTGTTGACAAGGCGCACTTTCACCCTGAGGGGAAGCGCGTAAGTCGCGTCGCGGTTGCGGCATTCCTTTTCGTCGTACTTGGGCTTTTTCCCGAACTCATGTTCAAGGAAATACAGCTCGAAGTGGTCCGAAAAGTCGGTGATGGGAGAAAAGTCCTCGAAGATGTCCGCGATCCCTTCGGTGATGAAGGCGTCGTAGCTCTCCTTCTGGATCTCTACGAGGTCGGGAATGTCGATGACCTCGTTGATCCTGCCGAACTTTCTCCGTTCGGTTTTCCCGTACTTGTGAATGGGTAAGTTCATCCGTCAATTTAACTCCTTTCTTTGTATTTGTTATCATTGACGATCTACCGAGTATATCTTTTCATCGATAAAAATCGAAATGCTTTGAAATTTTTTCTTTCTCCCCTTTACAAACGTCCCGAAAAGGAATATAATGAGGGAAGGTTCTGCGCGGGAGCGCCCGAAAAAAAGGAAGAGCGCATAACGACCGAGCATAATGATACAGTATGTAATTATAACCCAACGGCAAAAAGATGTCAATCTGTTTTGCACTCGAAAACACAGATTTTTTTACATTTTTTGCCGAAATTGCGAGGATCTTATGAGGATCGATAAATTTTTGAAGGTCAGCCGCATCCTGAAACGGCGCACGGTGGCGCAGGAAGCCGCCGAAGCGGGCAAAATTTCGGTGAACGGCAAAGTCGTAAAACCCGCCTACCGCCTCAAAGTCGGCGACGTGGTGGAGATCGGCTATCTTTCGGGCACGGTAAAATTCCGCGTCCTGCAATTAAAAGAGACCGTGAAAAAAGACGAAGCGGGCACGCTGTACGAGATCGTTACGGAGTAAAAGATCATGACGACGGTCATTCTCTGCGCCGCGGGAAGCGGCGCGCGCACGGGATTTGCGGAAAATAAAATTTTACACGAGCTGAACGGCATGCCCGTTCTGTGCCATTCCCTCTCGACGTTCGCGCCGTTTTCGGACGAGATCATCGTCGCCTGCCGCGAAGAGGATAAAGAGGCGGTCGCGCCCCTTTTCGCGCAGTACGGATGCGCCCGTGCCGTAACGGGGGGAAAGACGCGCTCCGACAGCGTTTATAACGCCCTGAAAGAGGCGCGCGGCGACATCGTGCTCATCCACGACGCGGCGCGTCCCTACGTCTCTTCCGCGCTCATCGCGCGGGTGATCCGGAGCGTGCAAGAAACGGGAAGCGGCGTTGCGGCTCTTCCCGCGACCGATACCGTCGCCGTCGCCGAAAAGGGCGGCTATTCCCTTCCCGCGCGCGAAAATACCTATCTCGTCCAGACCCCGCAGGGATTTTTGCGGGAACCCCTCCTTTCAGCCTACGAAAAGGCGATGGCGAGCGGCAGGAATTTTACCGACGACAGCGGCGTTTATGCCGCTTACGTTGCGCCGCCCGTGCTCGTCCCCGGAGAAAGGAGCAACCGCAAGCTCACCTTCGCGGAGGACTTTATGCCCTGCGAGCGGGTGGGGTTCGGGGTAGATACGCACGCATTTGCCCATCAGGAGGAGATCGACCGCGGCATCGCGCGGCTCAACCTGAGCTATATTACGCTGGGGGGGGTGACGATCCCCTCCAACCGCGCCCTTAAAGCCCACAGCGACGGCGACGTTCCCGTGCACGCCCTCATGGACGCCCTGCTCTCCGCCGCCTCGTTGCGCGACATCGGGTATTATTTCCCCGACGCCAATCCCAAATACCGGGGGGCAAGCAGTATGAAGTTGCTCGAAGAAGTGACGGCGCTGGTGCGCGGAAAGGGATTTTCGGTTGCGAACGTCTCCATTTCGATCCTCTGCGAGCTTCCCCGCCTCTCCCCCTACATCGAAGAGATGCGGAAGAATTTGAGCGCCGCGCTCGGTTGCGAGAACGTCGCCATCGCGGCGGGCACGAACGAAAAACTCGGCTATATCGGCGAAGGCCGCGGCATCACGGCTTATGCCATGGTGCTTTTGAAGTAAAAAACCCCGCAATCCCCCGCCCCTCTGTTATGAGGGACCGCGAAATCACACGAGATCAAAAGGAGTACGCATGGCGAAAACACAATTTGTCTGCAACGAATGCGGCTATACGAGCCCCAAGTGGCTCGGACGTTGCCCCGACTGCGGGAAATTCAACACGCTCATCGAAGAAGCGGCGACGCCCGCGCCCGCCGCGAAGCGGACGGGCGCGGGCGGTTACCGTCCCACCCTCTCTGCCCGTCCCATTCCCCTCTCCAAGGTGAAGTTCGAAAAGCACGAGCGCGTCCCTTCGGGCAATGCGGAGCTCGACGTCGTGCTCGGCGGCGGGATCGTGCGCGGCTCTCTCGTGCTCGTGGGCGGAGACCCCGGCGTCGGAAAATCCACCCTGCTCACGCAGGTCGCGGCGCACCTTGCAAAGGAATATAAGGTGCTGTATCTCTCCGCCGAAGAGAGCTGTTCGCAGGTAAAACTCCGTTGCGAGCGGTTAGGGCTCGATTCGGACGACCTCTTGCTCCTGAACGAGACCTGCCTCGAAAACGCCGAAGAGGCGATCCTCGAAGCGGAATATGTGATCGTCGATTCCATTCAGGCGGTTTACACCGAAACGCTCTCTTCCTCGGCGGGAAGCGTGGGGCAGGTGCGGGAATGCGCCTCCAAGCTCATGCGGATCGCCAAATCCCGCGGCATCACCTTCTTCCTCATCGGGCACGTCACGAAGGAAGGCACCCTCGCGGGACCCAAAGTGCTCGAACATATCATGGACGCGGTCCTCTATTTCGAAGGGGAGCGGACGGAGAGCTTCAAGATCCTGCGGTCGGTGAAGAACCGCTTCGGCTCGGTGCAGGAGGTGGGCGTGTTCGAGATGACGGGGGAAGGGATCTTCGGCGTGAGCGATTATTCCTCCCTCTTCCTCTCCGATACGCGCGGCACGGCGGCAGGCGCGGCGGTAACGCCGAGCGAGACGGGCAACCGCTGTATGATGGTGGAGATCCAGACGCTCATGGCAAAGACTTCCTACGGACTGCCGCGGCGGATGTCGCTCGGCGTCGATCTCAACCGTCTCATCGTGCTCATCGCGGTGCTCGAAAAGAGGTGCGGGCTGCCCCTCGGCTCGCAGGACATCTATCTCAATGCGATGGGCGGCATCCGTTTGGGGGAGCCGAGCGCCGACCTTGCGGTGTGCGCCGCTCTTGCGAGCGCGGAGAGGATGCTCCCCATCGAAAAGAACACGGCGGTTTTCGGCGAAGTCGGTCTGACGGGCGAAGTGCGCGGGGTGAACTTTGCCGACAAGCGGGTGAACGAATGCCTGAAAATGGGCTTTAAGCGGGTGATCCTGCCTGCCAAGAATATGAAGGCGTGCGAAAAATTTCAGGGAAAACTCGAACTTACGCCCGTCTCCTACGTCTCCCAGATGATCAAAGCGCTGTTTTAAGAAGCGCGAAAATGCGCCCGCGCGGCGAAGTAAGCCGCGCGGGCGCATTCTTCTATTTGTTTTACGGGCGGCGCCTTTTTCTGAGCGCGAACAAGAGGACGGCGGTCAGAACCGCCGCACCGAAAAGCGGCAACAGGAGATACAGCCACAAGCGGTCGGGCTCTTTTCCGGGCGCTTGCTCCTCCTTTTTGATCCACTTGCCGTAGAGCGCCGTCTCCCCTTTCACCGTATCGGCGCCCGTCGCATATCGGCTGAATTCCCCGTCGTAATACCAACCGCGGAAGTCATATTCTTCGGCGGGATAGGGCGCGGCGAATTCGTTGAGGGCGGGCGGCGCGATCAGCTCGCCGAACTCCCGCTCCCGCACCGCCAGCACGTTGCCCGTCATGTCGTAAAAAGTAACCTCATAAAGGAAGGGCGTTACGTCGTATTCGGCGCGGACCGTCATGTCCCGCGTGACGTTCAGGGTCTCTCCGCTCCATCCCGTAAAGCGCATACTGCTGTGCTCCGTTTCCCGTTCGAGCGGAATTTCGGGGGGCTCCACGCTCTCACCGCTGCGCACCCGCGCTTTTTTCAAAACCGTTCCGTCGTAGTCCAAAAACGTGACCGTATAGCGGGAAAGGAGCCCGCTCTCTTCGAGGCAGTCGTCTACGAGCGCGCAAATTTCCTCGCCGTAGCCGAGATCGGCGGCGCTCTGCGAGAAGGCGGTCGCGAAGTCGTCGAACGTCGCCTCGGAGCCGAGCTTACACAGCGTGGTGTACCAAAGTTTTCCGATGCGTTCCCGCGTGAAAAAGTCGGGACGCTTTTCCCACAGCAGATACTGCACGTGCGAAATAATCGTGCTGTTTTGATGCGCACCGCCGAAATCGCAGTCTTTATGGTCGTGCACGAGGGTGCAATTTCCGATCTTTTCCGAAACACGGTAGCTCTGCGTTGCGGTACCCCCTTTGACCGAACGCAATTCCGTGCCGTCCGCCGCCGCCCGTTCGCCGATCCGCCAAAACGCCTCTTCGCTCGGATCGTGTCCCTCTATGAGCATGCCGAAGATATCCGAAAACGCCTCGTTGAGCGCCGCGGAATCGTTCATGTATGCGAGATTCGCCGCAAAATAGGTGACGGCGTGCTGATATTCGTGACCGATGACGTCCAAAGCGCGCGCGGGCAGATAGATCTTTCCGTCCTCCTTCCCGTCCCCGACCAGCATCTCCACATATCCGCTATAAGGGTTATAGCCGCAGTTGGCGTTTTCGTACTCCGCGCCGTAATGGACGTAAACCATGATAAAACGCTCGCCCCGCTCTGCGGCGTTGTTCCAGACCTCGTCGTTATTTCCGTCGGCGCCGCGCAGGCTCACGCCGAGGTTGCGCCCGTCCGCGTAAAAATCGTATGCCTTTTGCACATTCGTATATGCGCTGACGGCGGTCGGGTCGAAGATCCCCGTGCCGTTTATGTAATATTCGATCTCGGACGAATCTGTACTGCTATGGCAATCCAACACCCAGATATTCCGCACGGCGTCTGCGAGAATATATTCCCTGCCGCTCCTTTCGACGCTTACGGAAACGGCGTTCCCGTCCACGTCTTTCTGCGGCACGGTGAGCGTGCTCTGCCGCTCCATGGGAAGGGCGCGCAGAATCTCCCCGTCCGCCGCCGAGACGAGATACTCCGTGTTTTGGGCGGGACAGGCGACGCGATAGGCGGTCTCCGCGCCTTCCTCCCGAAGACAGACGACTTTTTGCGTCACGAAGCCCGTCTCCCCCGTCAGACGGAGCACGCGCTCCTTTGCGCCCTCTTCTCCGACCGTCTCTTCCCGAATGGCTCCCACGGGGCGGTAACTTCCCGAAAGGGAGAGAAACTCCCCCTCTTTGTCAAGGGAGAGCGCGATCTGCGCGCCGAGGACGTCTGTCCCCTCTTTTTGCTGTTGGAATTTGAGCACGCTCCCGCATGCGACCTCCCGCCGCCCGATCACGCGGTATTCCTTGCGCACGTCTACCCCTTCGAATTGCGGCAACCGCATAAGAAGGGCGTACGGATCGTCCGCGGAGGCTTCCGCCCCTTCGGAGCGCATCAAAAAAGAATTGCCCGCAACGAACAAAGCGGTCCAAAGCGCAAACAGGACCGCGATCCCCGTGCATGCAATTCTCTTCAAATTGATCCTCATACTTCCTTCTCTATTTTTTGCGCTTCTTTTTGCCAAGCCCCAACACTTCGGAAATTTTCTTCCCCGCGCCGATGTTGAGCGCCACGAACACGACAATGTAGACCGAGAGCGCGAGCGACTGGAATTGCGGCGACACCGGGACCCCGAAGAAATTGATGTCGTAACCGAATGTCCCCGTGAGGCGGGAGATCAAAAGCGTCATTGTTTCGGGCGCGATATTCAGCCCCTGCGCATAAGCCGTGAGCCGCGAGATCGGCGTTGCCATAAAGGCGTAACGCAAAAGGGAGCAGGCGTAAGTGCCCGGAATAAACCCGCAGATGCCCTGCACCCATTCGGGCATCATGCCGAGGGGCATATACGCGCCGATGAGGAAGCCCACCGCCGTCGAAAAGATGGCGACAATACTCATCATCGTCCCCTCCGTTTTCACAAAGGAGCAGATGAACACCGTCATGAGCGTGGAGGCGACCGTCGCAAAGAGCATTACGATGAGGGAGAGCAAAATCTCCCCGAAGGAGAGCAGAAATTCCCCCGCCGCCGCCAGATAGATGAGGCAGACAAGATAAAACGCAAAGCAGATGAGCGCCGAGACGATGAAGTTATACAAAAAATAACTTGCAATGAGGATATTGCGGTGGATGGGCGAAGAGGCGAAATCGCGGTTCATGCCCCGCTCCTTGTCCTCTACGATCACGGTGTTCGTCTGCAAGGCGACCGTGATGGTGGAGAGCCCGATGATACCTGAGAGCATCCACGAATCGACGAGCGTTTCAATATACCGGGATAACTGCGGATCGCTGATGACGGCGGCATCGAGACCGAGCGAGGGATCGCTCAGAATGTTCTGCACCATCGAAAGTTCCAGCCCGCGCAAAAAGAGCAGATAGACCGCAAAGATGATGACGGGTACGAGCAAAGTGTACATCAGCCGCACTTTGTTCTTGAAAAACACCATGAGGTGGCGCTTCGTGAGCTGCATGAAAATGTCGAAATAGCGCGTTTTCGGTTCAGTCATTTTCCCCTCCCGCAAGCTCCATATTCCTGCCCGTCACGTTCAGAAACACATCGTCCATGTTCCCTTTGAGGATCTCCACGTCGGTGAGGTACTCGTCGCAGCGGGAAAGAAGTCTCTTCGCCGCCGCCGTATCTTCGATGACGATGCTGTAAACGCCGCGCTCTTCGTCGTAAGAAAATGCGGTGCGCTCCCCTTCGAGCAGACGTTCCAGTTCCGCGCTCCGCGCCCTGTAACAGAGGAGCTTATCGCTCGAATAGGCGTTTTTGAGCTCGTTGGGGGTGCCGTGGGCGATGATGTTCCCCTTGTCCATGATCACGACGTCCGTCGCCTTTTCCGCCTCTTCGAGATAGTGGGTAGTCAAAAAGACGGTCATCCCCGTTTCG
>CANRNP010000057.1 GCA_947632015.1 uncultured Clostridia bacterium
CTGCTTGAATATCTCCGCGCATTGTGTGCTGAATTGCTTGATGTCTTGTTCTGTTATCATTTCTATTCACCCTTTTTCTTTATTCTCTTTTTTATTTAATCGCCGCCGGTTTCCCCGCCGGTTTCGATGGATTCGTAATAATCCTCGATGTACTTTTTCAACTCTTCGGGAATGTTGTCGTCCTGCGAAAGGCGTTCCATCGCCTGCCGGTAGGCGTCGTCGAATTCATCCCCGTAATAGGTCTTTCCGTCCACGATCTGCTGGCTGCTCATATCCCGCATGCCGCCCGCCGTGGGATCGTCCTGCGGGTCGCCGGAGGGCTCGTTCGGGGAATCCATCTCCTCGTCGCCCTGCTCTCCGTCCTCCTCGTCGCCGCCCGGCTCCGGTTCGCCTTCCTGCTGTTGATCGCTCTCCTGCTTTTCGCCGTCCGTATCGCCCTCGGTCGGGTCCTGGTTCTCCCCGTCTTCGGGGTCCGCTTCCAACCGTTCGAAGATCGCCTGCACCACGATGTCGGAATCGCTGACGGTATCCTGTCGGTAGGGATCCCGCTTGCCGTCCGACCAGCAAACGAACAGCCAGTCGTCGGCGGGGATCGCATAGACCGCCTTCGCCGTTTCCCCTTCGGAGAGCGTTTCGCTCCCCTCTACGGGCGTTTCGGCAGTCCAGTCCCCCGTCCAGTAAATAATGGTGCCCTCGCCCCCTTCCTGCACGGAATAGGAGACGGTGTACACCCCTGCCATATTCCCCGGCGTAAGCGCGACGAGCCCGCTCGGAATGATCCCCGCATAGTGCAGGGCGGAGACCGTCGTCATGCCCGCGCCGAACACGCACGCGACGGAAAACGCCACGATGAGCGAAACGGAGATCGCGATTTTGAGAAGCATGCCGCTCACCGAGCTCATGGCGTGCATCGTATCTTCGCGCTGGACCTGCGCGATGTAAGAGCCGTCTCCTTCGAGCTCGGTCATGGTGAGCACGCGCTCTTCGAGCCCAAGCTCATCGACGCGGCGGGCGATCTGCTTCGTCGTCGGGCGGAATTTGAGAAAATAAAAGATCGGCGTGAGTGCTGCCGTGACGGCAACAAACGCCGCCAACGCGAAAAACAGCCCCGGCTTATAGCCGAACAGCCAGGTGAAAAACGCCACGACGGCGAGCGCCGCGCATCCGAAGATGACGCCGTAAAAGAGGGACTTCAAAACGCTCTCTTTTACCAGCCGTTTACGGTATTTTTCAAATGCCGCTTCGTCCTTCATGGTAGACTTCCCCTTTATTATAAAAATACATGATTATTATAGCCTTTCCGCGCCCGAACTGTCAAGCAAATCGATATTCGTCGGCGCAATTATTTATGGTAACATGTATCATCTTTGGTTATACCAAAAACAAACGGAAAATTTGATAAAAAGTGACAAAAAAGGAATATTTCCCTCAAAATTTAATTCCGTGCGCCCATTTTGCAAAATTGCGCCGCGCCGCGCGCGGACGGCGCGGCGGGCAAGAGAAAAGAAAAAGCCCCTCCGGAAAGGCGCCGCGGGTGAAATGAATATTTTCATCGGTTTTGCATAAAGCGAAAAAGAGACGGGCAAACAGCCCGTCTCTTTTTGCCAAAGCAGGTTTTATGCTTCCGGGGAATAAGGATAGTCGTAAGAGATGCTCGCCGCGCAATTTGTGCGCCAGTCGGTGGAATACTGCTTTATGACCTCATCGATCTCCGCCTCGCTCGCCATGAAGCAAATGTTTTGCCCCTCCGTAACTTTTCGGAACGACGTGAGGTTGATCCGCTGAACCGTTTTGGGAATGATGAAGTTGACTACGCCGCTCAAATGGTCGGCAAAGTATGCGAAGATCTCGGTAAAGCTCTCTTTGAGCACGAGATTCTCGATCTTCATCGAACCGAATACCGAGCTCTTTATGCCCGTCGACGAGTTGGTGATGCAGGACGGGATCTCGATCGTTTTGAGCGCGCCGCAACCATCGAACCACGACGTGGCGTCGAAGTCGTCCGTTATCCCGTCGGGCAGACTGACGAATTTCAGACTTTCGCAGTCGCGGAAAAGCCCGGTCGGCTTTTTCTTGTTGAACGGAGACGTGGAACTCTTGAAATCGCCGCATTCGAATACGGCGCGTTCGAGCGCGCTCTCCGCGAACGCGGAATTCCCGATCACCGTTACCCCTTCGGGCACCGTAAACGAGCGGATACCGCTCCCGCGGAAGGCTTCGTCCTCGATGATCGTAAGCATGGGCGCGCTGAACGCCGTCAAAGACACGGCGCCGCGGAAGGCATAACTTTCCACCGTTTCGAGAAGAGGCGCCTCGAAGGAGGTAAGCCCGCTTCCGTAGAAGGCGTAACTTTCCACCGTTTCGAGAACGGGCGCATGGAAGGAGGTAACGCCGCTTCCGTAGAAGGCGTAACTTTCCACCGTTTCGAGAACGAGCGCCGTGACCTCGCCGAGGCTATCCGTGTCGGCGAAGGCATACTCGCCGACGGACACGATGTGCTCGAAGCCGATCGAGGAGAGCTGCGTGCAACCGTAAAAGACGTACGCGCTGATCTTATCGAGCCCTTCGGGCAAAATCACCGTTGTGAGCGAAACGCAATTCCGGAAAGTATAGCCCGCCGAATATCCCGTTGCGCTCGAACCGAAGAAGCTCAGATCGGTGTTCTTGCTCAGATCGACGCTTTTTAATCCGCTCCCTTCGAACGCGGAATCGCCGATCGTCCTGACCGAAGCGGGGATCGAGATGTCCGTGAGCGCTTCGCACCCGGAGAACATCTTGTTGGGGATGCAACGCAGTCCTTCGGGAAGGGTGACTTCGGAAAGGTTGCGGCAATCTTTGAACACGCCCGTCGCGGCGGACGCGCTCGAACCGAAAGCGGAAGCGTTCGGAATGGAGACGGTTTTGATTGCCGACCCGGAGAACATTTCTTCCGCGAGCGTTCCGTTGAAATTGCCGAAGTCGATCGTTTGGAGTTTTGCGCAGTTTGCGAAAACGCCCCTTTCGTATCTTGCGCCCTCGTTGAGCCGCACGGAGGTGATCCCCGTATCCGAGAGGCAGTTCGAGCCGAACGACTTCACGCCGCCGAGCTCTATCTGCGAGAGGGAGGTGCAACCCGAAAATGCGCTTCCGTAGAGGGTATCGATCGAGGCGGGAAGCTCGACTTTCGTGAGCCCCGTGCACCCCATAAAGGCGCTGTTGCCGATCGTAGTGAGGTTCTTCGCCTTCGAGAAATCGATGGACGTGAGAAGGATACAGCCTCTGAACGCATAGGAGCCGATCCCGTCCTCCGTGAGTCCTTCGGGAAGGACGATGCTCTTCAAGGCGGTACAGCCGTCGAACGCATAGCTCCCGATGGAGCCGACGGAAGCGGGAAGCGTGATCTCTTGCAGGGAGGTGAACTTCTCGAAGGCGTGGCTCGGTATGGAGGTGAGCGCTTCGGGCAGGCGGATAAACGCCAGCTTGGTGCAACCGGACAGCAGACCGTCCGAAAGTGCGGAGATCTCCGTATCCGAAATATCAAAGGTCGTAAGCGATACGCAGTTTTTGAACGCCGACGTGCCGAGGCTCTTGATCTGCTTCGGCAGGCGCACGTTGCTCAGCCCCGCGCAATCGCTGAATATCCCTTCGGGAAGGGTGGTTATGGAGCAGCCCTGCTCGAACATGAGGGTTTTCAGCGCGTCGCAACCCGCGAACATGTACGCTTGCAGGGAGACGCTTTCGCCGAACAGGGACGGGAAAATGATCTCCGAGAGGTTGGCGCATTCGCCGAATACCGCATAGGAAGGATCGGGTCCGCCCTTTCCCGCGTCCCACGTATCGTCGGGTTTGGGCTCCCGGTCGCCCCACGAGGTAACGCTTACGGGCAGGGTGAGAACGGTGAACCCGCAGTTGAAGAAGGCTCTTCGCCGCACCGTCTTGACCCCTTCGAGGTTGATCGTGGTGAGCGCGGCGCAGTTCTGGAAGCACCCTTCGCCGATCTTTTCGATGGAGACGGGAAGTTTTACCGTAGTGAGCGCGGCGCAGTCCTTAAAGGTCTCCTCGTTCAGAAGGGTAAGGCTTCCCTTGTTGCCGAGGTCCATCTCCCTGAGGAGGGAGCACCCTTCAAACGCGCGCGCCCCGATCGAGGCGATCCCGTTGGGAAGTTTTGCCGTAAGGAGCCGTTCGCATCCCGCAAAGAAGCTCTCCGGGATGGACGTGATCTGCGTTCTGCTCAGATCGATCTCCCCGACGCGCATTCCCGACAAGGTGGAATTCAGCGTTGCGAGCGTGGAGGGAAGTTTCAGCACGGTGACGCCTGTGCAACCCTCGAACGCATTCGGAAGATCGGTGAGTTGCGTCTTGCTCAGATCGACAACGGACAGCGAGGCGCAACCGTAGAACGCCCTGCTCGGCGAACTCTGGGAGGTGCCGTTTTTCTGGAAGATCATGAGCTGGGTGAGTTTATCGAAGTTGACGTCCGATAACAGGTCGCACCCGGAGAAGGCTTCGACGCCGATAGAGGTGAGCGAACTGCCGTCCGCGAATTCGACTGCGGTGAGCTTTTTGCAATCCTTAAAGGCGTAATCGCCGATCCTTATGACCGATCTCGGAATATATACCTTCGTGATCTCGCGCCCCATGAACGACGACGCGCCGATTTGGAGAGACCCTTCGGGGATGTGCAACTCGCCCTCGATCTTGCCGAACACGAGCAGGATGTCGCCGTTGTTCTTGTTGCTGAGGAAGGGCTGACCCTCTACCACGACGTAGTTGGGATTTTCTGCGGAAACGGTGACCTCGCTGATCGCGGGGCAATCGCGGAAGGCGTCGCGGAGATCGTAGACTTTGCTCCCGATGTGCACCCGTTCGAGGGAGAGGCATCCTTGAAGAGCGCCCGTCTGCAACACGAGTTCGCCCGCCGTTTCGGGGAAGGTGAACTCCGTGATCGCCGTGTGCTGGAACGCCGCGCCGAGGTAGCGCAGGTTGCTCACGCCGTCCTTCGTTTCGAACTCGACGCTTGCGAACTTGGGCGATTCGGGCTCGTAAACGCTCGAACGCGCCTGCCAGAACGCCTTTTCGCCGATCTCTTCGATCGAAGCGGGAATGACGATCCGCTCCAAAGCGGTACAGCCGATGAAGGCGTAGCTTACGATGTATTTCAGATGGCTGTCGGCGCCGAAGTTCACCGTCGTGAGCGAGGTACAGCCGCCGAATACGTAGCCGTGCCCGTCCCGTTCGCCGAGATATTCGAGCAGACTGCCGTCCTCGAACACGACCGACCTGAGCCCCGTGCATTGATTGAATGCGTCGCTCCCGATGGTGACGAGGCTCTTGGGCAGGACGATCTCTTCGAGGTCGGGATTGTTGTAGAAGGCATAGGTGCCGATGCTCTGCAATCTGCTGTCCTTTGCAAAGCGGACGGTTTTCAGGGAAGCGGAATAATTCCCCATCAGCGCACGTTCGCCGATCTCCGTTACCGTAGAGGGAATTTCGATCTCTTGCAGGGAGGCGTTGGCGAACGCATAGCTCCCTATGACCGTGGTGCGTTCGGGCAAGGAGACCGATTTGATCGGCACGGAATAGAAGATCCCCTGGTTGGACCCGAACCCGGAGCCTGCCTCATCCCCTTCGAGAACGAGCGGCAACGTCTCGTTGCCCGACTCGAACGTAAGTTCTTTGAGCTTCGTGCACTGCTGGAACGCCTGCTTGCAGATCTTTTCCACCGTGTTGGGAATGACGATGGAAGCGATCCCGCAGTGATAGAACGCCTGTTTCCCGATGACGCTCGTGCCGCGCGGGAGGACGACGCTCGTCAAGCTGTCGTAGTTATAGATCGCCTGCTCGCAGAGCACGAGTTTGATCGGCACGCGGGCGCCCGATTCGGGATCGTACTTGGTGCCGAGCGCTTCGGCGTTGAATTTGAGGGAAGTGAGCGAGGATCTGCCCGTGGAATAGGCGTCAAACGCCCGTTTCCAGATCTTCTCCACCGTGTTGGGCACGGTGATCTCCCCCGACAGACCGATCGGGCAATAGAGAAGTTCGCTCTCGTAATAGATCTCGTTCTGCTCGTCGTATGCGAGCTGATAGAGGACGTTGCCCACCGCGCTGTAATGCTTGTTGCCTTGCGCCACGGTGATCTCGGCGATCGGAAGCCTGGTGCTGTAACTTTCCGTAAGGAACATGCCGAGCATGCTGTTGCCTTCGGCATCCGTCTCCGCGGGCACGATCTCTTCGAGCGTCGCGGGCAGGTGCACGGAGCGCAGGCTCTTGCATTCGCGGAACATTTTTGCGCCGAGGCGGACGAGCCGTTCGGGGAATTCAACGGAGACAAGGGAGGAGCACTGCGAAAAAGCGCCGTCGTCGATCGTGAGCGGCTCGCCCCCCTCCTTAAAGGTGACCGTTGCGATCCCGGAGGACTGGAAGGCGTTTACGCCGATATAGGTGACGCTCCCCGGAATGACGATGCCCGTAAGTTTGGACTTGTTCTTGAAATTGTCCGCCGCGATCTGGGTGACCGTATCGGGCACGGTGTAGGTGCCGCTCTTTTGGTCGGAGAACCACACGATCTGCTTCCGCCCCTCGGTATAGAGGACCCCCTCTTCGCTGTCGTCGTAGTAGGGATTGTTTTCGTCCACCGTGATCTTGCTCAGGTTGGGGCCGAAAACCGCGGTAAAGTTGACGTCTTTTACATACGGTCCGATCACGAGTTCGGTGACCTGCGGACCGCCGTAAGCGGAGTTGGAAGCCCCGAAGGCAAGAGGCGCAAATTCGAGCGTCTGCCCCGCAATGGCGCCGCTGTTGACGGTGACCTTATAGATCTCCGTGAGTTCGAAGGCGTACGCCCCCACCTTGACGAGGTTCGCGGGAAAGACGATCTCTTCGAGATCATCATTATCGCACCGCGCAAAGGCGTATTCCCCGATGGTGAGCGGGAAGTCGCTCTCCGTGCCCTCGAATACGATGCTTTTCACGGCCTCGCAACCGTAGAACGCCTCTCTGGAAATATTCGTGATGTCGTGCGGGATGGTGATGGAGGTGATGACGGTGTTTTCCTTCAACGCCGCCTCGCCGATGGAGGTAATCCCCGTGGGCGTGGTGAATTCTTTCCGCCCCGTGGGATAGAACACGAGCTCCTTGCCCGACGCAAGGATAGAACACGAGCTCCTTGCCCGACGCGCCGTAGTCGCGCACGACGACGCCGTCGATGGAGGAATAGCTTCCGCCGCTCCCCACGACGTCTACGTTCTCGATCTTATCCGCATCCGTGAACATATCCACATATTTGAAGTCGGTCATTCGCGCGGGAAGGGTGAGATCGACGAGTTCGTCCACGTTCGTGAACGCGCCCGCCTGCAAGACGAGGGGCAGTTCGGCAACCCCCGCTTCCGCGGCAAGGAAAGTGATCGTCGTAATATATCCGTACGTTTCGTAATAGACCGCCTCGCGCTCGATGAGCGTGACGCTCGCGGGGATCGTGAGCTCCGTGAACGTTCTCGGCAACCCGCTGAAAACCCGCGAAGGAATGGTCTGCACGCCGTCGGGAATGCGGTAGCCCGTCTCTTCCCTGCCGAGCGGATAGAACTTGATCTCTTTCGCCCCCGTCGCGGGGTTTTTGTAGAGGAGCACGCCGTCGTCGTCGGAATAGTACTTATCGCCGCGGTAATCAGTCTCGTAGATCTCGATCCGGCGGAGTTCGCGGCAGCCCGAAAAGGCGCTCTCCGCCGCCGCAATGGAGATGACGCGGATGCTGTCGGGAATGCGCACGACGTGAAGATACCTGCAATCGGTGAAGTCCACCACCGTGGTGACCGGTTTTCCGTTATACGTCTGCGGGATCGTGATCTCTTCCACGCCGCTGAGCGCGATGTCCCTGCTCTTGGAGACCTGGTATTCGACGGGCAAACCGCTGCCGTCGAGCACGGGCGTAAAGGAGAGCACTTCCACCCACTGGGCATAGAGCGTGATGGCGCCCGACTGGTTGAAGGAAGAGATCAGCCCGTCGAATCCCGTGAACGCCAGATCGCCGTTGGGGGAATCGTACCAACCCTTGAACCCTCTCGTCGCGTCCCGCGTTTCGGGCACGGGAAGCTGTACGGGCTGGTGATAATAAGCGTCGACGCCCGCCGCGATCTCCTCCGTCTCGATGCCGTAGATACCGACGTTCAGACTGATATGGAAGCTATGAGGCGTCCACTGCGCATAGAGGGTGCGGTCGCTCTCTTCGACGAACACGTCGTCGTTATACAGATAGCCATCGCCGTTCGAAGGCTCGGTAAACCAACCGTTGAAATCGAAGCCGTAACGGCTCGTAGGGGGCAGGGTGAGCTTGTCGCCGCGGGCGACAAAGACGCCGGGGACATTCTCGCCGCCCTGCGCGTCGAAGAAGATCTCGTACACGCGGACGCTCGTCTCGATCCAGCCCGACCGGCTTCCGTCCGCATAGAGCGCGCACAGCGAAAGGGTAAACGTTCCGCTCTGCGTGAAGGTGACGGGGGCGCTTGTAACGTTCTCCAAGGCGCGTTCCTCGCCGCCGTTGATTTTCAGATAATAGGTATGGACGCCGAACACGGGATCCCACGAAACGGCGCCGTCGCGGTAGCGGAGCTCGCCGCCGATCGAGCCGTAACGGACGTTCAGCGCGTCCGACCAAAGGGAATGGTTCTCCGTCTTTTCGCCGAGCGCCCGCACGACGACGGGATAGAGCACGACGTCGGCTACATGGAATTCTTCGGTGAACTCGATCTCGCTGACCTTCGTCTCTTTGACGGTGTCGCCGATCTTGACCTCATAGCCCTTTGCGCCGCTGACTTCCGTCCAGACGATCTTGGAAGTCGCGGTATCG
>CANRNP010000058.1 GCA_947632015.1 uncultured Clostridia bacterium
TCGGACGGGGTTTACATGGCACGGGGCGTTACCGTCCCGTCGGTGAGCTCTTACCTCGCCTTTCCATCCTTGCTCGCCGCCACGGGGATCTCTCCCCGTGGACGCCCCCATAAAAGGGGCTTGGCGGGCGGTCTATTTCTGTTGCACTTTCCTTGAAGTCGCCTTCACCTGACGTTATCAGGCGTCCTGCCCTGCGATGCCCGGACTTTCCTCACCGCAATTTCTTGCGCCGCGACCGCGTAGTCCGCTCGTATCGCCGTTATTATAGCACATTTTTTCGGAAATGACATCCTTTTTTGCAGTCATTTGCGAAAAAACTCCGCGCGGCGCCGTCCGTCCGCCGCTTCCCTCCCCTACTGCCTCCCTTCCCAGCCGCCTCCCGCGGAAGCGATTTATTCGAAAAATTTCAAAAAACCCCTTGATTTTTGCTCTGTTTATGATAAAATAGTTCCGAAGTATTTTTTGAGGGGGAATTCTATGAAAAAGACAAAAATCGTATGCACGTTGGGTCCTTCTTCCGAAACGGAAGAGATCATCGCCGCAATGGCGGACGCGGGCATGAACGTCGCGCGCATCAACTTCTCACACGGCACGCATGAAGATCACGCAAAAAAGATCGCCGTCATCAAAAAAGTCCGCGCCGAAAAGCATATTCCGCTCCCCATCCTGCTCGACACAAAGGGTCCGGAATTCCGCATCAAAACTTTCGCAAGCGGAAAGATCTTTCTCCAAGCGGGCGATACGTTCACCTTCACTTCGGACGAGGTGGAAGGCGACCAGACGCGGGTCTCCGTCTCCTACAAAAATATTTGCAACGACATGAAGCCCGGCGATAAGATCCTGCTCAACAACGGGCTCATGGTGTTCGAAGTCGTGGAAGTAAAAAAGCCGAACGTCGTGTGCAAAGTGGTCATCGGCGGCGAACTTTCCAACCGCAAGAGCATGTTCTTCCCCGAAAAACAGCTCAACCTCGTGTACCTCTCCGAGCAGGACAAAGCCGACCTTCTCTTCGGCATAGAGCATGAAGTGGATTTCGTGGCATGTTCGTTCGTCTCGAAGGCGCAGGACATCCTCGACGTAAGAAATTTCCTCAAAGAACACGGCTGCACGAACATCGACCTCATCGCGAAGATCGAGAACCGCGCGGGCGTGAACAATCTCGACGAGATCCTCCGTGTTTCCGACGGAATTATGATCGGTCGCGGAGACATGGGCGTGGAGATCCCCTATGAGGAGCTGCCCGACATCCAGAAAACGATCATTACCGCCTGCCGTATCGCGGGCAAGCGGTGCATCACGGCGACGGAAATGCTCGAATCGATGATCCACCAGCCCCGCCCCACCCGTGCCGAGATCTCCGACGTCGCGAACGCCGTTTACGACGGCTCCTCCGCGATCATGCTGTCGGGCGAAACGGCGGCGGGCGAATATCCCGTGCAGGCGGTCGCCGCAATGGCGCGCATCGCCCGCCAGGCGGAAAACAAAACCGAATACATTCAATATGTCGAAGATAAAGAGTATCTCATCCGCGGGCTCTCCGACGCGCTCTCCCATTCGGCATGCCTGCTCGCGCACGACGTTAAGGCGAAGGCGATCGTCGTATGCACGAGAACGGGCGGCACGGCGAAGATGGTCTCGCGCTTCCGCCCGAATATCGACATCATCGGCATGACGACGGACGAAAAGAGCTACCGCAAGCTCGCCCTCTCGTGGGGGGTGCTTCCCGTCCTCTCCGAGGAATATTTCTCGGTGGACGTACTCTTCCACTTCGCCAAGCGCGCGGCGGTGGAGAGCGGGCTCGTGAAGAAAGGCGACGTCATCGTGATCACGGGCGGCACGCCCAACGGCAAGAGCGGGAACTCCTCCCTCATCAATCTCGAAACGATATAAAAATTCGTCCTATCGGGGCGGCGGAGCGCGAATCTACGCGCTCCGCCGCCCTCTTTCTTTGCGCTACCCCTTACTGCCCGCAACGGCGCACGAACTCTTGGCGAGAGCGATCTCGAAGCGCTCCCGATCCGTCCGGTAGACCGCCGCGCAGAGGATCTCCGCGAGAAAATAGAGGGCGAGCCGCTCCCCCCGCTCCCCTTCGCAAACGGCGGTGAGCGCGCAGTCGGCAAAACGGCTCTCTCCGCCCAAAGAGAGGATCTTCATGCCGTGCGCCCGCGCGAGTTGCGCCGCCCGCTCCGTCTCCTCGTCCTTTCCCACGGCGATGAGAAGATCGCTCTCCCCGCAGGCGGAGATCGCAATGTTGCGGAACTGCGCGTCCTCCTCCCGCACGGCGAATATCCCCATTTCAAGCAATCCGTTTTTGAGCGCGACCGCGGCGTATTCCTTCCCCGCGGCGGCAAAACAGCACACCTTTCCCGCGCCGAGAACGAGCTCCGCCGCCCGCTTCACACGCGGAGGATCGGCGGATTCGCAGCACCTGGCGAACACGGCGAGATATTCCGCCTGCAACTCATAGGCAAAGTCTTTCGGGGGCTCTTCGAGGCACGCCTTCCCCTCCCGCGCAAGGGTGACGCGGAACTCGGAATACCCCTTGAACCCAAACTTCCGGCACCACCTCAGCACGGTGGCTTCGGAGACGCGGGCGGCAGCGGCAAGCTCGGTCACCGAAAGGCGCACCAGCTTTTTTTCGTCCGTATTTGCAAGAAATTCCCCCAGCCGCCTCATCGCGGGGGAAAGGTCGCTCCCCTTTTCCGCTCTCTCCATACCCCCTCCTCTTTGGTTTTCTGCCCTCATTATAGTACGTTTCTAACGTACTTGTCAAGTAATAACGTATTTTTGTCTATAATTTTTTTATGGACACCACCACAAGATTTACCCAAAGATTCAACGAGATCCTCAAATATTCCAACGTCAAGCAGACGGCGCTCGCCAAAGCGGCGAACGTCTCCAAGCAGTGCATTTCCGATTACAAGGCGGGAAAGAGCGTGCCGAGCATCGACACCCTCTTTCTCATTTGCCGCTATCTCGATATTTCCGCCGACTATCTGCTTGGGCTGGAAGATTGACGGCGCACCCTTTCCGCAGGGCAAACTTTTTCGCAAAATTCTCCGTGCGGACTTGCCACGGAGCTGTTTTTATGGTATAATTTCAAACGGATATGAAAGGCATGCACGAAGGACACAGAAAGCGGATGATCGAGCGGCTGGAAAACGGCGAAGCGGGACTTAGCGACCATGAAATTTTGGAGCTTCTGCTGTTCAACGCCATTCCGCGCAAGAATACCAACGAGATTGCCCACGCGCTTTTGAACAAATTCGGAAGCATTTCCGCCATTTCCCGCGCCGATCTCGAATCGCTCAAAGCGGTGGAAGGAATCGGAGAAGGCACCGCCGCCTATCTGCGTTGCGTGTTTTTGCTCATGGAGCGGATGAAGTTCGAGCCCGAAAAAGATTTTCCGTCCGCGAAAAACTTCCGCGCGTTCTCTGTCTTGCTCGCAGAACGGCTGCGCGGGCTCAGCCGCGAATGCGTGGAGCTGTACGCAACGGACACGCAGGGGAACATTCTGAGCGTGGAGACCTATACCACCAACGAAAAGGACCGCGTGCGGCTCTCCCCGCAGGAGATCTCCAAGTTCTTTGCAAAATATAATCCCAAAGCGCTCGTGATCGCGCACAACCACCTCATCAACAACAGTCTCCCCTCCGAGAGCGACGACCTGTTTACCCGGCAGATGCAGGTCGTCTGCGCCTTCCACGGCATCCCGCTCTACGACCATATCATCGTAAGCCCGACCGATATGTACAGCTATTACACCCAAATGCGGTTCGACCGCATCCGCACCATCCCGCTCGACCCCCTCTTTTTCCCCGGAAAATCATGACGAAACTCTTTCCCATCAACGCGCAGAACGCGGGAGAATTCATCCGCGTCGGCAAGATCCTCATCTTCTGCCTTCTCCTCGTCGTAGAAGTCATCGTCGCCGTCAATAATGCCGGCATGACTTCGCTGGGGTTCAGCGCGCTTTGGGTGATCCTTCCCGCCGAAATGGTTCTGACGGCGGAAAACGCCATCAAAATGTGGGGAGTAAAGACGTTCAAGCAGAAGATCGCTCTCTATGTGCTCGACGTACTGCTCCTGCTCGTACTCACCTACTTTACCACGGGCGCCCTCATTTCCACCCTCTATATCATCATCCTCACCGAATTCTACGTCAGCCAGGAAAAGCTCTCCGGCAGTATTGCGATGGGCGTGTGCAGTGTGGTGCTCTTCCTCGTGGTGTTCGCCGTCTCCAACGCCCTGAAAGGCGAGGGCGTGAACGTTTTCTCCCTCGTGGCGGGCGCCTTCAACGACCTCATCATTCTGGCGCTCCACTTCCTCATCGTCAACTTCACTTTGATGACCTACCGCAAGAATATCGAGATCGCAAAGGCGCTCGAAGAGCTCAACGAAACGAACGAGAAGCTCATCAAGGCGAATGCGGAACTCAAAGCGGTTACCGCGCTCGAAGAACGCCAGCGCATCGCAAAGGACATCCACGACACGGCGGGGCATTCCATCACGACCGTCATCATGCAGACGGAAGCGGCGAAACTCGTGATCGATACCGACCCGCAGGACGCAAAGCGCAAACTGATCGCCGCGAATTTACAGGCGAAACATGCCCTCGAAGAGCTCCGGGAGAGCGTGCACCTTCTCTCCGGCGTGGAGGGAAAAGTGGCGCTCAAAGACGAGCTCATGAAGATCATCCACGAATCTTCCGACGGCACGGACATCACCATCCGGAGCGACATCGACGACATCGAGCTCTGCGACGCCAAGCGGAGATTCGTATGCAACAGCTTAAAGGAAGGGATCTCGAACGGGCTCCGGCACGGCGGGGCGACCGCCTTTTGGTTCGAACTCAAAGCGAGCGGAGACGCCGTCACCTTCCTGCTCTCGGATAACGGCAAAGGGAGCGACCTTGCCTCCATTAAAGAGGGGCTCGGTCTTTCGGGAATGCACCGCCGCGCGGAGAGCCTCGGCGGGACGCTCTGGTTCGAAACGGAGATCGGGGAAGGATTCGAGATCCATATTACATTGCCGGCGGACAAAACGGCGCCGGACGGAGGGGAACATGACCATTAAAATTTTGCTTGCAGACGACCAAGCCATTCTTGCCGACGGGCTGAAAAGCGTGCTCGAAAGTTGCCCCGACTTACAGGTCGTAGGCACCGCAAAAGACGGCTTCGAGGCGGTGGAACAGACCGCCCGCCTCTCGCCCGACGTCGTGCTCATGGACATCAGAATGCCGAATATGAACGGCGTGATCGCCACGCGGGAGATCAAGCGGAGATTCCCCGACGTAAAAGTCCTCGTCCTCACCACCTTCGACGACAGCGACTATATTCTGAGCGCGATCAACAACGGCGCGAGCGGATACCTCCTCAAAGATACGAGCTCTTCCGCCCTCATCGACGCCATCAAGAACGCCTACCTCGGCGATACCATTCTGCCCGCGAAGATCGCGCGGCGGATCGCGGACGCGGCGAAACTCGTAACGAGCGACCGCGAGATCAAACTCAAACGCGCCTTCTCCTTTTCCGACCGCGAAGTGGAGATCGCCCTCATGCTCTGCGAGGGGTTTACCAACAAGCAGATCGCTTCCGCCCTCAAACTGACGGACGGCACCGCGCGCAACTATATTTCGGCGATCTACGAAAAAACGGGCAGCGACAACCGCACCGCCGCCGTCGAAAAGATGAAAGCGCTCCTCAGCGCATGAGCGTCCGGTGTTTCGTCCCGTAAAACGCGGCGGCTCCGCATGCCGCCGCGTTTGCATGAAAAAGCTGCTAAATATATTAAATTTGCCCATTTTTATGAACAAATAGCGGAAAATATTTGCTTTTTTCCTGCCCTTTTCGCGAATTTCTCACGGAACGCGCGGGGGAAGCCTTGACAATTTTGTGCAGTTATGATACAATATCGATACCCACAAGGAGAGAAGTATGATAAATTATTTTGAAGATGCGGTAAAGAGCATTTGCGAAAGCGTGCGCTTCGATTCTTCGCTTGCAAAATATTCTTCGAAGTTCCCCTTCGGAAGGGGGGCGGCGGATTGTCTTGCCCACTTTCTGGCGCTTGCCGCCGACCTCGGCTTCGAGACCCATAATTACGACAATTACATCGGCGAGGCGGTGTTCGGCAACGGGCAGGAGGAATTCGCCATTCTCGCCCATCTTGACGTCGTCCCCGCGGGCGACGGGTGGACGAAGGATCCCTTCGGCGGCACGGTCGAAAACGGATGTATCTGGGGGCGCGGCACGGTCGACGATAAGGGTCCCGCGATCTGTTGCCTGTACGCCTTGAAGGCGCTCAAAGACAAGGGATTCGTCCCTTCCAAAAAGATCAAACTCATCGTCGGTTGCAACGAGGAGAACGGCTGGGGTTGCATCGAGCACTACAACGAAGTGGCAAGCATGCCCAAAGTCGGTTTCTCGCCCGACGCGGACTTCCCCGTGATCTATGCCGAAAAGGGCATTTTGCAGCTCAGACTGCACTTCCCCATCCCGCAGGCACCCTTTCTTCACCTCGAAGGCGGAAAGCAGGCAAACATGGTATGCGACCGTTGCGAAGCGACCCCCCGCTCCCTCATTTCCGCCAAGGCGAAGGAGTTTGGGCTCACCGTGCAGAGCAAAAAGATCATCTCCTACGGGAAGAGCGCGCACGGCTCCACGCCCGAACTCGGCATAAATGCAATCTTGCCCGTTTTGCGGTTCTTCGAGGGCAAGAACGAAGTCGTGGCGCGGATCCTCGACTGCGTGTTCAACGATGTTTACGGCTTAAAAACGCTCGCAGACGAGACGGGGAATCTTACAATGTCCCCCAACGTCATCAAATACCGTAAGGGGCAGGTGCTCGTGCTGGTAGACATCCGCTATCCCGCGACGGTCCCCGTGGAGGAAGTTCTCTCCCGCGTCGCGCAATTCGGCGTAAAATACGAGACGGTGCACTTCCAGCGGCCGCTCTTCCACGGGAAGGACAGCGAACCGGTGCAGACCCTTCTCAAAACCTTCGAGGAGTGCACGGGAAAGAAGGCGGAGCCGATCGCCATCGGGGGCGGCACCTACGCCCGCGCGCTCGAATGCGGGGTCGGATTCGGTCCCGAAATGCCGGGCGACGAACCCGTCGTCCACATGGCGGACGAGCATATTTCCCTCGAACGGGTGAAGTTCCTTCTCGAAATCTACGAGAAGGCGATCGAGCGGCTGACATAGTAAAATGTACAAAAAAACGCCGACCGTGCGAAGAAATTTCGCACGGTCGGCGTTTTTTAACGCTCATCTTCTCTTCCTCGCGCAGAAAAAGATATAGAGCGCGACGAGCGCGACGGTCGCCGCGGCAAGGACGAGATAGCATGTCCATTGCGGCACGGTGTTTTCGAAAAAGACGAGGGTGCAATCGAAGCCCTTTCTGAGCGCTTCGGCGAGGGCGGACGGCATCCCCTCCTTCGTGATCGCCTCGATGGCGCCGCCCATCAGGTGGGAATGCAGGAGTCCCGTGCCGTACGTTCCCGGAAGGAACATGATGGCGTTTCTGAGCCCCGTTGCGAGATTTCCGATGGGCATGTACGCCCCGCACAGGAATCCGTACGCGGCGGAGACGGTCGCCTGGACCCCCGTGACCGCGCCCTGCGAGCGAAGAAAATGGCAGACGACGGAGGAGAGCGCCGTGCCGAAAAGCGTTAAAAGCAGCGTATCGCCGATCGTGAGAAAGACGTCCGCGGCGGAGAGATACCACCCCGCGACGCCGATATAAACGAAGCCCGCGGCGAGCGCCGCCATGCAGATGAGCGCCGTTACGAGGAAGGTGGAGAGAAAGTAGCCGAGCGCGACGAGCGAGCGCGGCACGGGAGACACGAGAATATCGCCCGCTTGCCCGGTAACGCGGTCCTGCACCATGATCGTATTTGCGGTGAAGGCGATCGTCACGGCGCAGACGGCGAGAAGGGAGGAGATGAGCCAGCCCGCGGCGATGCTCTCCACCAAGGCGTCCGAAATGGGGAAGCCTTCCACCACGGAGCGGATGGAATCGCGGTAGACGTTCCCCAAAAACGCCACAAACAGGAAGAGGAGAATGAGCGGCGCCATGAGGGAGACGAAGAATACTCCCTTGTCGCGGAAATACACTTTACAGTTTCTTGCAATCAAATAGCCTAATGTTTTCATAATGTTTATTCCTTTTTTGTCCCGCCCGCCATAGGCGAAGCGGCTTGTCGAGAGATCTCTTTTCTTAATCCGTCATGTTGAACGACAGTGAAACATCGCCATTTTTTATTTCGTCATGTTGAGCCGCCACGAAGTGGCGTGTCGCCCCGTGCGAAGTTCTGTTTCTCTAAGCACGGCACGAGCCGCAG
>CANRNP010000059.1 GCA_947632015.1 uncultured Clostridia bacterium
AGCACAAGAAGCAGACGGGCGGCGCGGGACAGTTCGGCGTCGTCGAGATCCGCTTCGAACCGGGCGCTGCGGACGGCGTGTTCGAATTCGTCGACGCGGTCGTCGGCGGCACGGTGCCCAAGCAGTTCATTCCCGCCGTGGAAAAAGGGCTTCGCGAAGCCATCCAGAAAGGGGTGCTCGCGGGCTACCCGATGGTCGATCTCAAAGCGACCCTCTTCGACGGCAAATATCACCCCGTCGACAGTAAGGAAGTCGCGTTCGTCTCGGCGGCGAAACTCGCCTACGACGACGGCATCCGCCGCGCGCGTCCCGTCATTTTGGAGCCCGTCTGTTCCATGAAGATCACGGTGCCCGAACAGTATGTCGGCGACATCATGGGCGATCTCAATAAGCGCCGCGGACGGATCATCGGCATGGATACCGTCGACGGGTTGCAGGTCATCACAGCGGAAGCGCCCGAAGGGGAAATTCTCACTTACGCCACCTCCCTCCGTTCCATGACGCAGGGCAGGGGCAGATTCTCGCAGGAATTCGTCCGCTACGAGCAGGCGCCCGATACCGTGGTGCAGGCAGTGATCAAAGCGCAACAGGGCTAAGAGCCTCAGCCGCCTCCGCAATGCGGGGGCGGTTTTACTTTTATAGGAAACCTTTTCGAGCGAGGAGCAATGCACCTTTTTGCTCGACGCGATGTTCGGGCTGACCGCAAAGTAAAGAGCAGACCGTCGCCCGCCCCGAACAAAGCACGGGGGCGGGTGTCAATTTCTTCCGCGCGGGAATTTCCCCGAAAAGCACTTTACAAAACAAAAAATTTGTTGTATGCTTATCATAGAATTTCAAGCAGGAGGCGCGCAATGGCAAAATCTTCCCAAAAGACGGAAAAAGCCGCGCCCGTACCGGAGAAAAAGCCGCAGGGCGGGGCTTCGGACGGTAAAATGGGGATCTACGAATACGAACAGAAATATGTCAGGAGGCAGAACGTGCGGGGGGCGAAATTCGCGTTGCGGCTCGTCGCCGCGCTCGTCGGCGTGTTCCTCTTCGCCGTGCTCGCGCTCATCTCGCTCGACGTGTATAAGATCAACGAGTATGTCGGCTACGGGGTCGGCGGCGTCTGCCTTCTCCTCTATATCTTCATCTTCATCGTGCCGCTGTGCAAGATCATGAAGTCGGACTATTTCATCACCAACGTCAACGGATTTACGGCACGGGAGGCGCAACGCCACAACCGTCGGCTCCGCCACGACATCGCCGAGAAGATCATCGACCTCACCGCAAAAGTGGAGGGAGTGGGCTGGTACGATTCGCAAGTCGTCGGTCAGCTCGCCATCGCTTCCAAGACGGGGGACGAGGACGGCGTGCGCAAATGCCTTACCGAGCTGTACGAGGGCTCGGTGAAAAAGTCGGCGAAGGACCTCATTTTCAAGAGCTCCTTAAAGAGCGCGACCTATTCGATGGTCTCGCAGGCGGCTAAGGTAGACGCAGCGCTCATCGTCGTCGTCAATCTGCAACTCATCAAAGACCTCATTTTCCTCTACGGATTCCGTCCGTCCGACGCGCGCCTCGTAAAGATCTTCGGCAGAGTGCTTACGAATTCTCTCACCGCTTACGGGCTGGGCAGTATGAACGTGGGGAATACCGTCGTGAAAACGATGGGGGAAGCCGTGCGGGATATTCCCATTTTAGGCTCCGCCATCGCCGCGCTCGTAGACAGCTCCGTGCAGGGGCTCGTGAACGCCACCTTGACGACGGTGATCGGCTACCAGACGATCAAATATCTCAACAAAGAATATAAGTTGCAGGATATTTTGGACGGCGTGGATGTGAGCGAAACGCCCGTGGAGCTCGAACAGGCATGCACCGAGCTCGAAACCCAGCTCAAAAAGAAGAAAAAACTCGCTCCCGCGGTATGAAAGAAAACGGGCGTCCGCATTTGGCGGGCGCCCGTATTTTCGGTCAGATCCTGCGCGCTTCGAGAAAATCGCCGATCCGTACGGGGGTGAGTTTTTCGATCTTCGCGTAATCGGAAGAAGTGTGTAAAATATAATTTTCGCCGAGGTAGAGGGCGACGTGCCCCACCCGCTCGATCCCCGTCTTTTGCCGTCGGGAAGCGTTGGTAAAGAAGAGGAGATCGCCGCGGCGGATATCCGCCCATTCCACCCGCCGCCCTTGCTTGATCTGCGTGCGCGTCGTAACGTCGAGAAGGACGTCCGCGCCCTTGAAAAAGATATATTGCATCAGCGAGGAGCAGTCGAACGCCGACGCCGTGAAATTTTCGAGCATGTTTCCGCGCCCGTCGTGCAACCGCACCGCGCCGTAAACATAGGGCGTGCCGAGCAATTCCGCCCCTTCTTTTACGATCTTTTCCGTCCTCTCTTCGCCCGCTTCGAGCAGAACGGTTTTCGTATATCGCCCGTCGGCGCTGATATACGCCTTTTTTCCGCAGAACCGCGTCTCGTAGCGGTCTCCCTCTTTGCCCGCAAAGAAAAGGAGAGTGCCCTTTTCCGCGTAGCCGACGACCTGGGAATCCGCTTCTGCGCCTTTACGGATGCGCAACCCGTCTACGAGCACGCGGATATACGCGGCTTTTTCGCTTTGCGGCGGAAGGAAAGGCTCCTCCGCCCGTTCGCCCGTTTCGTCCCCGTTCCCGTTCTCCGCGCGGGGAGGCTCTGGCTGGACCTCCGCGGGCGGCTCCTCCCTTATTTCGGGTGATAGAGTTTCGGGCAAAGTTTCGGGAGCGGGCGCTCCGCATGCGGCGAAGGAGAGGGAAAAGAGGGCGGCAAGCGCGGCGATCCACCGTTTGTTTTTCATTCGGGTCACCTCCTGTATGTCCGTGGATATTGTAACAGATCCCGCCCGCCGGAATCAAGGAAAATATACGGGGGGAAAGGAGGCAGCGGAGGGAGAAAAAGGGGATGAAGGAAAAATACGGAAAAGACTTGTGTTTTTTGTGCGTTCGCGGTATAATACAGAACAGAAGGAGACGGATATGGAATTTACGAGCGGCGACGGAAAGACGATCTTTGTACATGAATGGCTGGGCGCGGACGACCCGAAGGGGGTCGTGCAGATCGTGCACGGCATGGCGGAGCATGCAAAGCGCTACGAGCCGTTCGCCCGTTATCTGAACGAACACGGCTATCTCGTGATCGCCGACGATCACCGCGGACACGGGCAGACCGACCGCGATACCCTCGGTTATGCCGCGGGGGATATGTTTGCCGATACCCTCAAAGACGAAGCCGCGATCACCGACTTCTACCGCCGCAAATATGCGGGGCTCTCCTATTTTCTTTTCGGATTTTCCTACGGCTCCTTCCTCGCGCAGGCGTATCTTTCGCAATACGGCGAAAAGACGGACGGGATCGTCATCGGCGGGAGCAGTTATAAAAAGGACTTCGAGGTGTATCTCGGCTCTCTTGTCGCGGGGGCGGGCTGTCTTTTCGGGGCGAAGCGCAAGGCAAAGCTCATCGAAAAACTTTCCTTCGGCGCCTACGCCAAAAAATTCGACGATAAGCAGTGGCTGAGCAACGACGTTGCGAACAATCTCACCTATGAAAAGGACCCGCTTTCGGGGTTCACCTGCTCCTACCGTTTTTATAAGGACTTTTTCAAGGGGCTGAGAGGGCTGTACACGAAGAAATATGCGGAGGGGCTCCCGAAGGAACTGCCCGTGCTTCTCGTTTCGGGCGAAAAAGATCCCGTGGGGAATATGGGAAAGGGCGTGAAAAAACTGCTCTCATACTACCGCAAACAGGGGATGAAGAACGTAAAACTCGTCCTGTTCGAAAATTCCCGTCACGAATTTTTGAACGAGCGGATGGAACGGGCGGAAAAGTGGAACACGCTGCTCTCCTTCTTCGACAAAATTTTCGAAGAGAAAGCGTAAGGTTTCTTTTAAGCGACAAAAAACTCCCGAGACCTCGGGAGTTTTTATCTTTTTTTAACAGACTTCGGAACTTCAAAATTCTTTCAGCCCCAAAAGAAAATCGACGGAAACATCAAAATATTTTGCCATGTCGGCAAGCACGGCAAGCGGCGGCTCACGTTGTCCTTTTTCGTAGTGCAGGTAGGTAACGGCATTCAGTCCGAGTGCAAAAGAGAGCTCCTTTTGCGTCAGTCCGTGCTCCTGTCGGAGTTCCTTTAATCGTTTTCCCAAAATAATTTCCACTTTTTTTCGTAATTTTCCTTTTCTTATTGACATCATACCAAAGTGGTAGTATAATAAAAGAAAAACTACCGTTTCGGTAGTTTATGGAGAGAAGAAATGATTTTGGTTATTATTTTTCTCGTCGTTGCGGTTATCTTTGGGTCGGTGATCTTGATAGCCGCCCATGTAGGAAAACGAGAGAGGAAACGGGAAAAAGAAAAATTCGACGCACTAGTTCCCGTGGCGAAAGAGAGTTACGAGCAGGTGCAACGGGAATTAAGGTCGAGCGGATTTGTCTCCTCGGAAAGGATCGGTTCGTTTGGCTATGAGGAGCTCAACCGTCGCTACAAAGGGAAAATCGAGGACAATGTGAATGTGGAGATCGATCAAACCAGTCGTAAGATCGCATGTTATATTCTCCGTCCCTATGAATTGAAGGTCTATGGTTTTGACGATCTGTTCAGCGCAGAGCTTATTATCAACAACGGGAGCGTCAGTACAAGTGCGACCACACGCGGCACGGGCGTGTCGGTCGGCATGCTTCACACAGGGAAAGCGGTTACGAGCGGTTCCTCGAAGCAAGCCATTCGGGCGATCATCGTCTTGTTGGCGTTCAAAGACGGCAAACAATTTCCCGTAAACTTTTTGGAATATGACGCGTACACTTTCGTCTGTTACGAGGGCGATGAAAAGTACAACGAAGCGCTGTTGAAAGCAAAAAGTTTTTTGACGAAGATGCAGGTTATTCTGAATGACAAACCTCTTTCTTAAAAAGAAGCAAGAGATTTCTCCACTGCGCTCATTGCATTCGCTACGGTCGAAATGACAGTAAAAGCGGGTGGGACGGAATGGCTCTTGCCCCCTCCTAAGGAGGGGGGTAGGGGGGGTGGTGACAATAAATGTCATGTCGAGCCGCCGAGCAAAGCGAGGCGTGTCGAGACATCTCAACCTCGTCGCCGCACGCCCGCTTGATACGCTTTTCTTGCGAAAAGCTCTGTTTGCGCGCGGCGGCTCCTCTTCCCAAAAAATCTTGCTTCGCAATCTTTTTTGGGAGCCCTAATATTGTAGAGATTTCTCCACTTCGCTCATTGCATTCGCTTCGGTCGAAATGACAAAATAAAAAAGCATCCATCAAAAACACCCCGCGTGAAAGCGCGGGGTTGCTTTTTGCCGTCAAATCAGTTGAGGACGGTCGGGTCGAAATTGAGGGTGTATTGATTCGGACCGCGGTCGTCGGGGAAAAGGGTCGCTCCGGGAACGACGGGCAGCGTGAGCGGATTGATGAGGGCGTCCGCCGTGAGGTTGGTGACCGCCGCCCGCAGATAGGGGAACATCGTCTCCGTCGCGTTGATGGCGAAGATCCTTCTGTCCTCGTCGGTGTTCATGTTGTTCACTTCGAATACGCCGACAAAGCGCGCCAAAAGGTTGAAGGGCTTGGGAGCTTCTTCCGTACTTTCGATCTTGCATTCGAGGATCACGATGTTGATCTTGGGGTTTTCGTTTGCCTGTCGGATCTGGCGGGAGAAGAAGGGTTTGATCTCGAATTTGGTATCCGGCGCCGTCTTGATTGGATTGACTTTGAAAGAGAGTTCGTCTGCCGTGAGCGCTTTGAGGGAATATTGAATCATGGGTTACCTCGCTTTTTTGGTTTATTTCCTTATACCACAATTATTGTACCATGAAACGGAAAACTTGTCAATTCTTCCGAAAATATTTTCAAAAATACCGAAATCGCCCATTGACGGCTTCGTCCGCTCCGTGTTATAATAAAAATATGAAACTTTTCATCGTGGGAAGCCTGAATATGGATCTCGCTATCACCGCCCCTTTCGTTCCCGAACAGGGGATGACGATCGCGGGCGGCGGTTTTTTGGCAAACGCGGGCGGCAAGGGGGGAAACCAGGCGGTCGCCTGCGCCCGTCTCGGCGGCAAGGCGTTCATGGTCGGTTGCGTCGGCGAGGCGTTCGGCACGGAACTTCTCTCCTCGTTGAAGGAGAGCGGCGTCGATACCCGCTTCGTGCGCACTGCCGCGGGGGTATCGAGCGGGGTCGCGGTCATCATCGTGACGGGCGGCGACAACCGCATCATTCTCGACAAGGGCGCGAACGCCTGCGTCACGGAGGAGACGGTCGATTCGGCTTTGGAGACGGCGGAGGCGGGAGATCTTCTCGTCTTGCAGTTGGAGATCGGCTTGAACGCCGTGGAATACGCCCTCCGTAAGGGGAAAGAAAAGGGGATGGTCACCCTTCTCAACCCCGCGCCCGCCGCGGAATTGCGGAAAGAGGTCTTTCCTCTTTGCGATTATTTTATTCCGAACGAGACGGAGGCGCGCTTCTATACCGGGATACTCCCCGGTTCGGAAGAGACGGTGAGGCGGTGCGGAGAGATCTTGCGGCAAAAGGGGGTGCGCAACGTGATCGTAACGCTGGGCGAACGCGGTTCGGCGTATCTCGGCGAAGAGGGGAATTTCGCGGTGGAAGCCTTTCCCGCGGAGGCGGTGGATACGACGGCGGCGGGAGATACCTTTATCGGCGCGCTCGCCGTAAAACTTTCCGAAGGCGCGAACGTAAGAGAGGCGATGATATTTGCGAGCGCGGCGTCGTCCGTTACGGTGTCCCGCCGCGGGGCGCAACGCTCCATTCCCACGCGGGAGGAGGCGGAAAAAGCCGCGCGCAGATGAAACGGAGCAATTTTTTCAAAAAAAGTACCGTCCGAGCGTTCACGGACGGTTATTTTTTTGCCGAAAAGGGAAAAAAGCAACAAAAAATTCCGCCGCGGGGCGCACCTGCGCAGATCGGGCGGGAGGGGAGACAGATGCAGTACAAGGAATGGTTCAACGCTTGGTTGGAGCTGTATGTAAAAGTTTCCGCAAAGGAGAGGACGTACCTGAAATACCGCAGGCAGGCGGAAAAATATCTTCTGCCCGCGCTCGGCGCGTTCGACGTAAACGACCTCACGGCGGTGGAATTGCAAAAGTTTTCTTCCTCGCTTACCGAAAGCGGTCTTTCTCCGGGCAGCGTCGGGTTTATCGTTGCCGTTCTCAAAGCCTCGCTCAGGAAGGGGGCGGCGGTCGGGGTGATCGAGCGGCAGTATTCGGACGCGATCGTCCGCCCCAAGATCCGCGCGGGCAAGGCGAATTGCTTTTCCAAAGAGGAGCAGAAGAAAATCGAGAGATACGTCCTTTCGAAGCGGGAGCCCGTTTTGTCGGGCATTCTGCTCAGCCTCTATACGGGGCTTCGGATCGGGGAACTGCTCGCCCTCACCTGGGAGGACGTAGATCTGAAAAGGGGGACGGTCAATGTCACGCGATCCTGCCACGACAGCTGGAAACAGGGCAGATATGTCAAGATATTCGATACCACCAAAACGCAGAGTTCGGAGCGGGTCATTCCTCTTCCGAAGCAGATCATCGGCTATATGCGCCTCGTAAAGCGGACGACGGGAAAAAAGTACGTCGTTGCGGGCAGGAGCGATTACGGGGCGGAAGTGCGCACCTATCAGCGGACGTTCGCCATTGTGCTCAAAAAACTCGAAATCGAGCACAGGGGATTCCACGCTTTGAGGCACACCTTTGCCACGAGGGCGCTCGAAGTGGGCATGGATGTAAAAACTCTTTCCGAGATCTTGGGGCATCGGGATCCCGCCGTCACGCTCCGCCGCTATGCGCATTCGCTCACGGAGCATAAATCGGAGATGATGAACAGGCTCGGCAGGCTCTTCGGTTAGCTTCCGCGCCCGCAGGAGTACTTCGCGCTTCGCTCTTGTGCCGCGCTTGGAGAAACAGAGATAAGGCTTCCGAAAAAAGACGAAGTATTTTTTCGGAAAGAGGAGACGCCGAACGCAAAAAGAGCTTTTCGTAAGAAAAAGCGTAAAAAGCGCTCGTGCGGCGACGAGGGGCGAATATTTCCATACCGACTGTCAGGCAAACGCAGGAGTACTTCGCGGGCAAAGCCCGCTTGTGCCGCGCTTGGAGAAACAGAGATAAGGC
This sequence comes from uncultured Clostridia bacterium, assembly GCA_947632015.1. GTDB lineage: Bacteria > Bacillota > Clostridia > Christensenellales > Borkfalkiaceae > Gallimonas. The sequence continues at coordinate 8,133 of CANRNP010000059.1, forward strand.
TTCCGAAAAAAGACGAAGTATTTTTTCGGAAAGAGGAGACGCCGAACGCAAAAAGAGCTTTTCGTAAGAAAAAGCGTAAAAAGCGCTCGTGCGGCGACGAGGGGCGAATATTTCCATACCGACTGTCAGGCAAACGCAGGAGTACTTCGCGGGCAAAGCCCGCTTGTGCCGCGCTT
>CANRNP010000060.1 GCA_947632015.1 uncultured Clostridia bacterium
CCTACGACTTCCCCGGCGACGACATCCCGATCATCAAGGGTTCCGCTTTGAAGGCGCTCGAAAAGGCGACCAGCGGCGCTTCCGACGCAGAGATCCTCGCCTCTCCCGAATGCAAGTGCATTCTCGAACTCATGGACGCTGTCGACAGCTATATCCCCACGCCCGCGCGTGACGATCAGAAGCCTTTCCTGCTTCCCGTCGAGGATGTGTTCACGATCTCCGGCCGCGGCACCGTTGCTACGGGCAGAGTGGAAAGAGGCGTAGCGCATGTCGGCGATCCCGCAGAGATCGTCGGTCTCATCGAGAAGCCCCGTACCACCGTCATCACCGGTCTCGAAATGTTCCACAAACAGCTCGACGAAGCGATGGCAGGCGATAACGTCGGCGCGCTTCTTCGCGGCATCAACCGTACCGATATCGAGAAAGGACAGGTTATCGCAAAACCCGGTTCCGTTCCCACCGCAATGAAGTTTGAGGCGCAGGTTTACGTCCTTACCAAAGAAGAGGGCGGCCGTCACACGGCATTCTTCAACCACTATCGTCCCCAGTTCTTCATCAGAACGACCGACGTTACGGGTGCGATCGAACTTCCCGAAGGGGTCGAAATGGTCATGCCCGGCGACCACGTTACCTTGAAGGTCGAGCTCATCAAGCCCGTCGCAATCGAGGAAGGTCTCCGTTTCGCAATCCGTGAAGGCGGCAGAACGGTCGGCTCCGGCGCGGTCTCCAAGATCCTGAAATAAGGGAATTTAACTGAAAATACAGAAAGCGCGGCTCGCCCGTGCTTTTTGTCGTATCTCCTTTTCTTTTTCCGCATGCGGGATCGCCCGCGGCGGGGGATACAAACTGAAAAAAAGCACGGCAAAGCGCCGTGCTTTTTTTTTACGGATCGCGCATACTGCGGGTATGGGTTGGGTGAAAAAGGCATGGCGTTGGGCTGGGCGCGCGTTCTCCGTGCTCGCGGCAAGAAAATACACGACGGTCGCGGGGACGCTCACCTTCTTTCTCATCATGTCGCTCGTGCCGCTGAGCTTTTGGCTCGTTCTGCTCTTCGGCAATTCCGCGCTCGACGAGGAGCAGATCATGTCGCTCGAACTCTTCGGCTGGGCGAGGGAGCTTCTCGTCTACCTCAAAAACAACGCGATGGGCGCGGCAACGGGGGCGAGCGCCCTCTTCCTCGTCACCACCCTCTGGTCGGGCACGAGTTTCTTTTATCATCTCCGCCGCAGCGGGGAAATTCTCTATGACTACCGCCGCAAAAAGCACGGTTGGAAGGTGCGCCTCTCCGCCGTGCTCATCACCTTCGGGGTGCTTGCCTTTTTTGCCGCCGCGGGCGCGGCGCTTCTCGGCATGAATTACGTCGGGAGGTTTCTTCCGGGGTGGCTGTTCTATCCCGCGCTCTATTCCGTCGTCCTCTTCTTCGGATTCCTCGCAGCTTGGATCCTCAACGCCTATATCTGTCCCTATCGCTGTAAACCGGGCGAGATTTTGCCGGGGAGTTTCCTCACCGCGCTCGCATGGCTCGTTGCTTCCGGCGCCTTTTCCGTCTACCTTCACTTCACCGACCAAGAGCGGCTCTACGGCGCGCTGTCCCTCCTCATCATCTTCTTTTTATGGCTCTACTGGATGATGATCTGCTTTACGGCGGGGGTCGTTTTCAACCGCTATCGCATGGATCTGCGCAATTTGGAGCATAAAACGCTATAATTAGATAATCATCTAAATAAAAATTCGGGAGATTTAGAAGTTCGTCTAAATAAATTTTTTCAAAATTTCTCTCCCTGTTTCGGAAAAAGCGGGAAAAGGGATTGCCTTTTGAATCGATTTGTTGTAAAATGGATGCGGAAACAATGACAACGGTTTATCTTCGGAAAAAATTTCGGTCAGAGAGCAGGCATGCCCTCGTTTTGTCGTAATCCCCGAAGAGGAAGGAGTTCTATTTGGAAAAGAAAGGCAAAAAGAGGCAAGAAGGAAAGAGCGCGATCGAGCTCGCGATTTTGAACGGGATCGAGGCGTATAACCGCGAACAGGCAAAGAAGCAGACTTCCGCAGGCGGAGCGGGCGCCCCTGCGACCCCGCCGCAGGCGCAGGGAAAAGCCGCCCCGAAAAAGGCGGACGTTCCCGCCCACACGGGGGAGACGCGCACGCGGGAAGCGATGGAAGAGGCGGGGCTGAAACCGCGCCGCAAGTCGCGCGCCAAGGGGAAGGGCACATTGCTGTCTGCGCCCGAACAGAGCGGCACGCCCGCCGCAAAGCCGTCGAAACAGGCAAAGCAGGCGCCCGCAAAGCCCGCGCCCGCCGCGAAGGAGCCTGCAAAACAGGCGCCCGCAAAGCCCGCGCCCGCCGCGAAGGAGCGCGCCCCCAAAAAACGCAAAAAGCAGCCCGTAAAGGTGCTCTTCTTCGGCGGAGTGGGGGAGATCGGCAAGAACATGACGGCGATCGAGTACGGCGGCGACATCATCGTAATCGACGCAGGCATCATTTTCCCCACGGAAGAGATGCCCGGCATCGACCTCGTGTTTCCCGACATCACCTATCTCGCCGAGAATAAGCATAAGATCCGCGGCGTATTTTTAACGCACGGGCATGAGGACCATATCGGCGGCGTTCCCTATCTCATGAAGGAGATCTCCGCGCCCGTCTACGGCACGAAGCTCACGCTGGCGCTCGTGGACAACAAGCTCAGAGAGCACCGCCTCAACAACGTGAGAATGATCACCGTTACCCCCGGCGAACGGGTAAAAGCGGGCGTTTTCGCGGTGAATTTCGTCAACGTCAACCACTCCATCGCGGGGGCTTTGGCGCTCGCCGTCGAAACGCCCTACGGCATTATCTTCCACAGCGGGGACTTCAAGATCGACCTCACCCCCGTGGCGGGCAACCCCATCGACCTCTCCGAGATTGCGGAATACGGCAAGAAGGGGGTCCTGCTCTACCTCGGCGAATCGACGAACATCGAGCGCCCCGGCTACACGATGAGCGAGACGGTCGTCGGGACGACGCTCGAACATCTCTTTTCGGAAAACGCGGACAGGCGGCTCATCATCGCGACGTTCGCCTCCAACGTGCACCGTTTGCAGCAGATCATCGATATTGCCGTAAAATACCGCAGGAAGGTCGCTCTTTCGGGGCGGAGCATGCTCAACGTCGTCGAAGCGGCGCTCAAAATCGGCGAACTCATGATCCCCGAAGGGGTGCTCGTGGACGTCGAAAAGGTGAAGAATTTTTACGACCGTGAGATCGTGATCGTGTCTACGGGGTCGCAGGGGGAGCCGATGAGCGCGCTCACGCGGATGGCTTCGGGCGAATTCAACAAGATCGCGATCGGGAAAAACGATACCATCATCATCTCCGCGAGCCCCATTCCCGGAAATGAGAGAATGATCTACCGCGTCATCAACAATCTGTTCAAACTCGGCGCGAACGTCGTGTACGAGAGCCTCGAAAAGATCCACGTTTCGGGGCACGCCTGCCAGGAAGAGCACAAGATCATGCACACGTTGCTCCGTCCCAAGTTCTTCATCCCCGTGCATGGGGAATACCGCCATTTGAAGCGGCACGCGCTCCTTGCCGAAGAGATGGGGATGCGCCCCGAACGGATCTTCATCCCCGACATCGGCGCCTGCGCGGAAGTAACGGACGAGAGCCTGACGCAAGGGGCAAGTTTTCCCGCGGGGTCCCGCCTCATCGACGGCGAGGGCTACGAGGACGCGAAAGGGGAGGTGCTCAAAGACCGTATCCGCATGTCGAGCGAGGGCGTTTTCATCGTGACCGTTGCGATCTCCAAGGGATATGTCCTCTCCGAGCCCCTCATCGAGAGCCGCGGCTTTGTGTTCTCCGACGAGCATGAATATATGCGCGATTTGAAGGACGTGGTCGATAAAGTCATCGAGAGCGGCGGCGCAAAGCTCTCCAAGGAAGAATTCGGCGCGAACATCAAGCGCGCGATGAAGAATTATCTCTTCAAAAAGACGAAGCAGTCCCCCATGATCATCCCCATCATCCTGGATGTGTAACAAACCCCGGATGTGTAACAAATCGGGCGCGGCGCCGTCTTTTTCATGCGCCGTGAAAGGAGGAAAAGTATGAAACGCAATTTGTTTGCCTACATCGGTCTGCCGGTCTGCGCGGCAATCTTTCTCGCCTCCGGCGTCTGGGTCCTCGCCGTGCGGAACGAAACGGGTTACATCGTCTGCGGCGCATTCCTTCTCGCCTTTGCCGTGCTTGCGCTGCTCGTTTTCGCAAAGATCGTCATGCAGGACAATCTCAACGCAAAGTGCGGCAAGCTGTGCGCCGAAAAGAGGTATGTCGAAGAGCGCGCCCTCATCGAGAAGAAGATGAAGAGTCCCTTTTTCTTCCTCGTGCGCATCGTTGCCATCAAGCGGTATATCCGCGCGAGCATGGCGCTCGACGATCTTCCCGCCGCAAAACGGTATATCGACCTGCTCCGCCACAACGGCGGCGCGGGCTGGAAGTACATGACGGCGTATTTTTACATTCTCATCAAGCTCGACGAAGGGGCGATGGAGGTTGCGCGCGCCGAATACGAAGAATTCCGCACCCAGTGCGCGCACGCCGCCATTTACAAGGAGCAGATCGAGGTGCTCACCGCGGTATTTCACCGCGTTTTCCATACGGGAAACAACGAGCCGCTCCCGCATGCCGCCGTCGATTCGCCCTTCCCCGTCCTCGGCAGAATCTTGGGAAAGACGTATGAAGAGCGCTTTGCCGCAAGCGAGGAAAGATGGGACTGAGCGAACTGCTTCCCCCCGAGCTCATCTCTTTGCGGGAAGAGGCGAAAAAGGTGCGCGACCCCGCCTGCGCCGACGAAACGCTCGCCTACATTTTAAGCCTTTGTGTACATAATTCTTATGAACGTATCCTCGAAATCGGTGCGGCGGAGGGGCTCACGGCATGCGCGATGCTCTCGGTTTGCGGGGCGGATTATACGGGGATCGAGCTCGATCCCGCGCGGGCGGCGCGGGCGCGCGAAAACGTTTGCGCCTTCGGGTTTTCTGCCAGGGCGCGCCTTCTCGAAGGGGACGCGGGCGAGATCTTGCCCATGCTCGGCGGAAGGTACGGGCTGATCTTCCTCGACGGACCGAAGGCGGCTTACCGCCGCTATCTGCCCGATTGCAAACGGCTGCTCGCGGAGGGCGGCGTTCTCCTTTCGGACGACGTGCTCCTGTTCGGCTGGACGTTCGGCGAGCCGCCGAAAAAGCGGCGGATGCTCGCCGTGCATATCCGCGAATATCTCGAAGCGTTGCAGTCCGATCCCGATTTTTCGACGGAGATCCTCGAACTCGGAGAGGGGCTTGCCGTGAGCGTAAAAAAACCGAAGAGAGGGGAAACGGATGTGTGAACTGCTCGCTCCCGCGGGGAATTTCGAAAAATTGAAGATCGCTCTCTATTACGGCGCCGACGCCGTCTATTTCGGCGGGAAGGCGTTTTCTTTGCGCTCTTTTGCGGAGAATTTCACCGACGAAGAGCTCGCCGCGGCGATTTCTTACGTCCATTCGCGCGGCAAAAAGGCGTACGTTTGCGCCAACATTTTTGCCCGTAACGACGATTTCGCGCAGCTTGAACGGCATTTTTCTCTCCTCCAAGAGTTAGGGGCGGACGGCGTTCTCATCTCCGATCCGGGCGCGCTTCGCCTCTGCCGCCGGGTCGCGCCCGCACTGCCCGTCCATATTTCCACGCAGGCGAATACCCTCAACCGCGAGAGCGCCGCGCTCTACCGCGATCTCGGCGCCGTCCGCGTCGTGCTCGCCCGCGAGCTCTCCCTCGAAGAGATCGCCGCGATCCACGCCTATGTGCCCGATTTGGAGCTCGAAGCCTTCGTGCACGGCGCAATGTGCATCTCGTACAGCGGCAGGTGCCTCCTCTCCGACTATCTCGACGGCAGAAAGAGCAACCGCGGGGAATGCGTGCAGGCGTGCCGGTGGCGGTATCGCGTCCAGAGCCGCGAGAGCGGAACGAAGGAGTGGTACGACGTCGAAGAGGACGGGCGGGGGACCTATATCCTCAACAGTCGCGACCTCAACATGAGCGAACATCTCTCCGAGCTCGCACAGGCGGGCGTCTGCTCCTTCAAGATCGAAGGGCGGATGAAGAGCGAGTACTATCTGGCGACGGTCGTAGGCGCGTACCGGCGCATTCTCGACGGCGGCTATACGCCCGCCTTAGGAGAAGAACTCGCTTGCGCCGCGCGGCGTCCGTTCACCACCGCCTATGCCTTCGGCGGCAACCGCGGGACGGAGGACTACGAAAACGCACCCGCGGAGGGCAGGCGCACCTTCATCGCCGGCGTGCTGGGCTGGCAGAACGGGCGGGTGCGCGTCCAGATGCGCAACCGCTTCCGCGAGGGGGACGTTTTGGAGATCCTCTCTCCCGGCGGCTGTTTCGGCAAAAAAATTCAGGTGAAAGACCTGCGCGACGGGGAGGGGACGCTCTGTCCCGACGCCAAACTCGTGCAGGCGGAATATACTTTCGCGTGTCCCTATCCGCTCTGCATGGGCGATATGCTTCGGCGGAAGGACTGAAAGAAATTTTGTAAAAGACCGTATCGGGAGCCGCGCGGCGTGATAAACGCCGCGCGGCTCCGCATAAAATGGGGTATGGAGTTTTACGGAAACAGCAGGCGCAGGAGCGCGGGCAACTTTTTTGCCGCGCTTGGGGTATTTCTGGCGACGGTCGTCCTCTTCGTCGGCGTGTTCTGCCTGTACCGCAGGGACCGCGTTACGGTCGCGTTCCGCGGGGAATATTATTTTCTCGTGCAAGACTGCGAGGATACGACCGCTTCTGCCGTGGCGGGGCAGGTGTATTTTTCGGGCGGGGCGGGCTATCTCGTCGAAAGCGGGGGGGAAAGTTGCGTCGCCCTCGCCTGTTACTTCCGCAAAACGGACGCAGAGCGCATCCTCGGCATGATGGAGGAACGCGGGATCTTCTGCCGGATTCTCACCCTCGCCGCGGAAGAATTCGCCTTAGAAGGGCAAAATGCGGCGCAAAAGAGCCGCGTGGAGGGCAATTTGGAGACGGTGGAGACCTGCGCCTATATCCTCTATGACGCGGCGAACGGCTTGGAACGCGCCGATCTCACGCAGGAAGAGGCGCGGGCGGCGGTGAAGGGGGTCGTCTCTTCGCTCAAAGGACTGCGGGAGGGCAACGCGGGCGCGCTTTACGATCTCTGGAATCCGCGGCTCTTCTCCGCCGAAAAGCGGGGGGAGGAAATATCGGGCGGCATCCTCTTCGCGAAAGACCTCCGCTATCTGCAAACCGAACTCTGCATGGCGATCGTTCGGGCGGATCGCTGTTTTTCGGGCCGCTCGCTGTGAAAAATGCGGGCTTTGAATCGCTTGACGAAGAGGCGGGTCCTGCTCTATAATACTAATCCGGAAGAACAAAAGGAGACGAATATGAATTACAGAGAAGAATCCCTCAAAAAACACGCCGAGTGGCGGGGAAAGATCGAAGTGACGCCCCGCGTGGAAGTGGACAGCCGCGAAAAGCTCTCCCTCGCCTATACGCCGGGGGTCGCCGAACCCTGCCTTG
>CANRNP010000061.1 GCA_947632015.1 uncultured Clostridia bacterium
CTATAACAAATGCACGCAGGGCGGGCTCGTCGCCTATTACGAAACGATCTGTTCCGCCGTACACATCCCCGTCATCGCCTACAATGTCCCGGGGCGCACGGGGGTGAACATTCTGCCCGAAACGATGGCGAAGATCGCCAAAATCCCCAACATGGCGGGCGTCAAAGAGGCGAGCGGCAACATGGCGCAGGTGATGGAAACGGCGCGCCTCATCCGCGGGAAATGCGACCTCTATTCGGGCGAGGACGCGCTCAACCTGCCCATTCTCGCGGCGGGCGGCACGGCGGTCGTCTCCGTCGTCTCTAACCTCGCGCCCAACCTCGTAAAACGGCTCACATCCGCGGTTTTAAGCGGGAAACTTTCCGAAGCGATCGAGCTTGGCGATCTGCTCCTTCCCCTCTCGAAGGCGTGCTTTGCCGAAGTCAATCCCATTCCCGTGAAGGCGGGCATGAACCTTCTCGGTTTCGAGGCTGGCGTGCCCCGCGCTCCCCTCACCCCGTTGGAAGCGGGACATTTCGAACAGCTCCGCGCCGCTATGGCGCTTTGCGGGTTGGAGGCAAGGGCATGAACATTCTCCTTTGCGGCTGTTGCGGCAGAATGGGGCGCACGGTGACCGAACTCGCCGCGGCGCAGGGCGAAAACATCGTCTGCGGCGTGGATATTTCCCCCTCCCCCATGCCCTACCCCGTCCACGATAGCTTTACCAAAGTAAATGAAAAGTTTGATGTTATCATCGATTTTTCCTCTGCGCAGGGGCTTGAAGAACGGTTGAAGTTTGCCGAGGAGCGGAAGATCCCCGTCTTACTTGCGGCGACGGGCTACTCCGACGGCGACCTCGAACTCATTCAAAACTACGCAAAACGCATTCCCCTCTTCCAAACGGGGAATTTGTCTCTCGGCGTAAATCTCTTGCAGTTGTTGGTGGAAAAGGCGGCGAAGGTGCTGGGCGACGGGTTCGACGTAGAGATCATCGAGCGGCACCACAATCAGAAAAAAGACGCTCCTTCGGGCACCGCGCTCATGCTTGCCGAGAGCGTGAAGAAGGCGGGCGAGAAGGAAAACGTCTACGGAAGGCAAGGCGCGGTGGGTGCGCGGAAAAAGAGCGAGATCGGCATCCACGCCGTGCGCGGCGGGACGATCGTGGGCGAACACGAGGTGATGTTCGCGGGCGAGGACGAGATCGTGACCCTTTCCCACTCCGCGCGGAGCCGCAAAGTATTTGCCGCAGGTGCGTTGAAGGCGGCAACCTGGCTCCTCACACAGCCCGCCGGTCTCTACAACATGAGCGATATGCTGAAAGGAATTGTTTGAATTTTGACCCTCTCCGTAGCAGGAAGTAAGAAAGGCGCCTCCTTAGGAGGAGCTGTCACCGCAGGTGACTGAGGTGGTGATCTACCGCATGATACACTTTCCAAGGTATATAATATCCCCGCGCTTTGGGCGCGGGGATCGTTTTTTGTCGGCTACATTTTTCCCAAAAGTTCGCTCTTCTTTTGATTGAATTCTTCTTCTGTGATAATGCCCGCTTCGCGCAGCTGGGCAAGTTTTTTCAAACTGTCCGCAGCGTCGCCCTGCGGTTTTTCGGGCTCTGCGACCGCCTTTACGGGTCGGTTTTTCGCCTTTTCGATCGCCTCCGAAAGAAAGGTAACGACCTCATCGGCATTAACGACAAACGGAATTTTGATCACGCCCGATGTAGACGCGATACGGATCGTTTTTCCCGTGAACCAATAAAATGCGCTATTGACCGCGGCGATATTGTCGATTTTCTCAATCGGCATTTTCAGTGTAATTTTCGAGATCGGAATAAAGCCCGTGTAAGAGCCTACGATTTCTTTCTCGTCGGCGCTGAGTTCGGTCAATTTCCGCTTCCGTCTGTTGATCAATAAATAAATCAACGGTACGATCATCAATAGGAAAAGATTTAAGAAAACAATTAAAACAAAGAAGCCATCCCAATCTATGTATAACTCCGAATCTATTTTTCCATACTGAATGCCCAACCAACATAACTCATAATAAGTATATCCGCTTAAAGGGCTGTAATGTTTTTGCTTCCCAAGCACAAAACACAACGCAGTAAACAGTACAAATATACCCACCCAACACGCCAACAGAATCCATGCGCTTTTTGAAAATTTTTTTGAGATTACCGCTTTCATTTCTTTTGTTTCCATAATAAAGCTCCTTCCATTTGATTTTTTCTATCTCTGCAAACCATTATACTCCCATAATACTGGGAAGTCAAGCATTTTTCCCAGTATTGTGGAAAAATATTTTTATGGATAACTTATTTGCGGAACGGCTAAAAGAATTGCGCCAAGAGAAACAAATCGGTCAAGTACAGCTTGCAAAAGAGCTTGATGTCGGAAAGTCGATCATTAGCCTGTGGGAAAGAGGTGAGTGTGAACCCACCCTATCAAAACTTATTTTGATCGCAAAATATTTTCATGTATCTATCGATTATCTTGCGGGAATTGAAAATTGAGCATGTCTCGGTCTCTTTTCGGTCGGCAGTCCGAGCGTCAATTTATTTCCACGGAAAAAGGGAATGCCTTTGCATTCCCTTTTTCCGTGGAGCTGATGAGCAGACTCGGACTTCGTCGCCGCTCGCCCGCCTTTCACGCTTTTCTTCCAGAAAAGCTTCTCTTGCCAGCGGCGGCTCCTCTTCCCCCAAAAATACTTCGTCTTTTTGCGGGAGCCCTTTTTCGGTCGGCAGTCCGAGCGTCAATTTATTTCCACGGAAAAAGGGAATGCCTTTGCATTCCCTTTTTCCGTGGAGCTGATGAGCAGACTCGGACTGCCGACCTCATCCTTACCAAGGATGCGCTCTACCTGCTGAGCTACACCAGCATACTTTTTTGCCGGCAAGCAAGCGCTTCTCGCCGCTAAACTTCCAACAACGTTTGTAAGCATAACAAAATATGCGCCAAAAGTCAAGCGATAATCGAACAAAAATCAAAACTTCCGAAAGAAAATTTAGCCGACCGCTACAAAAGCGCCTGCATGAGGAGCTTCTCCTCTTCGGGCGGGGACAGAAAATCCCGCGGAAGCGGAGCGGAAATGGGCAAATCGAGCGCAATCGTTCCCCCTTTCAGCACAAGGGCGCGGTGAGAGAGCAACACGGCTTCGCGGACGTCGTGCGTTACGAACACCACCGTGCTCCCCTTTTCCCGCCAGAGTTCGTAAACGAGCGCAATGAGCGACCGTTTTATGGCGAGGTCGAGCGAAGAAAAGGGCTCGTCCATGAGGAGCAGATCGTGCGGGAAGAGAAAGGCGCGGGCGATCGCCACCCGTTGCCGCTCTCCGCCCGAAAGTTCGCGGGGATAGGCGTTTTCCCTTCCGCCAAGCCCGACGCGCGCGAGCATGGGACGGATGCCGTCCCACAGATTTGCGGGAAGCACGAACTTGCAGTTCCCTTCCGCCGTGAGGTTGGGCAGAAGCATGCAATCCTGAAAGAGGTAACTGCAACCTTCCCGCCGCTTGGGCGATCTTCCGCCGGTTCCGTCCACCTCGCCACCGTAGGAAAGAAGCCCCGCCAAAATGCGAAGAAGGGTCGTTTTTCCCGCGCCGCTCTCGCCGAGCACCGCCGTGATCTTCCCCTCTTCCAAGGTGAGATCGAGCCCTTTAAGCACTTCTTTTTGTCCGAAATTTTTACTGACGTTCGTTAAGATCATGCGCGCCACCTCACGACGAGTTTATAGCAGAGCACGCAGACCCCTTCGAGCAGAAATCCGAGCAAAATGCTCACGAGCGTAAGCGCAAACAAGCGGGGCATTTCGAGGTACATTTTCGCCTCCTGCATGAGCCCGCCGAGGCTTTGGTAGGTATTAGAGAGCACTTCGCCCGAAATGGTGATCTTTAAGCCCATCGAGAAGATCCCGCCCGCCTGTTTGAGGACGGGGGGCGCAGAGAGCGGCAGATACATCTTTACGAGTTTTCTTCCCCCGCTCACGCCGAACGCCCGTGCAAGCTCGCCGTAACGCTCATCCGCCTCATCGAGCGCCGCGAGCGTCGCCGCATAAAAGGCGGGCATGAGTACCAGCAGAGAGACGACGACGGGCGCGATGCGCGGATTCGTCCAGATGAGCAAGATGAGAATGATCGCCATCGTCGGCACGGTGCGAAGCACGCTTACGACGGGCGCAAAGAACGCCCGCACCGCCCGATGCAAATTTGCCGCAAACGCCAGTCCCGCGCCCAAGAGCAGGGAGATCGAAAAGGCAAGCAATGTGCGCAGGAGGGTATTCCCGAAGGCGCGCCAAAAGGCGGCGTCCGAGAGGAGCCGCCCCGTCTCGCCGCATGCTTCCCAAAAAGAGGGAAGCACGTATTCGTTGCGCACAACCGCCGCGGCAATCAGCCACGCCGCCCACAAAAAGACGAGCGCGAGCGCCGAAAACAACAGTTCCTTTTTCAAGCCTTAACCCATGTAGAAAAATGCGTCCGCGGGCTTTGCCGTGGAGCCCGCCTTGACGGCAATGAGTTTATCGAGGAAGCTCACAACTTTCTCTTTGCAATCCTTGCTCGGCGTAAAGCGCACCGAGCAACGCGCAACGACTTCCTTGGTCAGATTCGCTTCGCTGAACGAGGGCGTCACGCCGTCCTCGCGCTCCTCGGCGAGGAGTTTGAGAATATCGGCAACGTTCGCGCTTTCGAGATAGCTTGCGCTCTGTCCGAGATAGCCAAGGAAGGTCTTGATATGTTCGGGGTAATTTTCGATCGCGCTCTTCTTCGCAACGACCGCGGCTTGCGGGTATCCCCCCTCTTCGCCGTAGAGCGCTTGCAGATCGCCCGCCTTTTTGAAGGCGTTGGGCTTGCCGGCAGTGCCCTTGATCTTGGCGCTTGCGGCGGGTTCGGGGCAGAGATAGTAATCGCACCCGCTCGCGGGGCTGAAATCGTTCTCAGGGGGAAGGTAGGCGACCAGATTGACCTTTTCGGGATCGGCGTCCGCCTGCGCGCTCTCGATCGTCTGATAGGGAATGTTGTAATTGCTCAAAACGACCTGCAAGGTAAGACCGGGTACGTTTTGAAGTTGCACCACCCCAACTTTCTTGCCGACGAGCTCCGAAGCGAGATTCTCCGCGGTGAGCGCGGCGTTCTCCCCCGCCGTAAGGAAATAGAGGTTGCCGTTCGTGACGGTGCCGAGCATTTGATAGACGGTCCCGTTTCCGAGCACCTTCGCCGCGGCGTTGACGGGAAGGACGCAGATATCCGCCTTAGGAGCCGCGCCCGTGACGTAGGTGGTGATGGTGTCGGCGTTCACGATGTCGAAGTCGAAGATTTCGTTCTCTTTTTTGTCCTCTTCCGAGATCGCATAGCAGAGCGAGAGCGCTGGCGCGCCGTCGGGAGAGACGACTTCGAGCGTCTCCGTTTTCTGCTGTTTCGAGCGGTCGTCGTCGCCGCAGGCGGTGACGCCCGCCATTGCGCCCGCAATGAGCGCAGCCGTTAAGATGCCCATAACAAACTTTTTCATATTGTTTTTTCTCCTGAAATATTTTTTTATCGTTTGATCCGGATCCGCGCGAGAAAAGCGTTTCTCTCAGCGCGGCACGAGCCCATTTTTTATCACGTCATGTTGAACGTAAGTGAAACATCGCCTTAGCGTTAATAATACTGCGGCGACCCTTCGACTTCGCTTCGCTCCGTTACTTCGGAGCTTTGCTCCTCGTGCCGCCCTTCGGCAACATAGAACGTGCGGGCGGGGCAGGGAGACAATTTGGAAGCGGGCGGTGGGGGTTTCTTGGCGCCTCCTTTGAGGAGGAGCTGTCACGAAGTGACTGAGGTGGTGGTCGACTCAGAACAAAGGACACCACCCCCCTACCCCCCTCCTTGGAGGGGGTAAATCGCAAACGCACGTTTCCTCGAACGATTCTTTTCGACGACGCCCCGAAGGAGGGGGAGGAGCAAAGAATCGTCCGAAACCATAAATCCTCTTGCCTTAGGCGGAATTCACTTCCGCCGCCCCGCGCGCTATTCTGTTTCTCTAAGCGCGGCACGAGCCGCAGGCGAAGTAGGGCGCCTCAATTTGGCAAACCCTTTTGCCTTCTTGCCCGATGGAACGAACAAGAGGACAAAAAAGTTAAACCGCGGGTGCTCATTTCCTCGCGGAAAAGATTGCGGAGCAAGATTTTTCGCGAATCAATACTTGCTAAACAGCGTTTTTGCGGTGACGCCTTCGAGTTGCCCGATCTTGCCCGTCAGGGCGTTGATCGCCCCCGCGGGAGCGTCCATGACGACGCAGATGACGGAGACGCCCTTTTCGTGATAAGGTATCCCCATTCTGCCGACGATATATTCCCCGTACTGCGAGAGAAGGGCGTTGAGGTTTGCCGCCTCTTCCCGTTTTTCCAGAATGACGGAGAGCACGGCAATGCGCTTTTCATCCATAAAAAATCTCCCTCTGCGGCAAGGGCAAAAGGAGAACGACGCCAAATCGGCGCAAAAATTCTTTGCTTTTTACCCCTTTGCCGTCAGATCGTCTCTTTCCGCTCAGGAACGAAACGATTATAGCACATCGCCAAAAAAAAGGCAAGAGAATAAAAGCAAAAATTTTCCGCATACTTTCGTTATGAAAAAGTTATTTTTGACCTTGATCTTATCTTTCGTCTGCCTGCTGGGCACGGTCGGTTGCAACCACGCCGACGCCGCGCCGCAAAGCGACGTTACGCAACAGTCTACCCGCCAGAATTCCGACGAGGACGCGAACTGTCCCGACGGGAATTGCCCCGACGAAGACAAAAACTGCCCCGACGGGAATTGCCCCGACGAAGACAAAAACTGCCCCGACGGGAATTGCCCTGCGGAAAAGGACAGAGCACCGCGGCTCCCCGCGCGCCCCTTGCCGCCGAGACGGGCAGACCGCATCCGTCCCCCCTTTCCCATCCGTCCGGTACCGCCCGTGCACGATCCTACGCTCTGAGGTCCGAAAAACCCGCAAAACGGGTTTTTTTCATTTCGGGCGCTTGACAGCGGAAATGTAATATGATAAAATGACAAAAAACAAAAGAGGAGCGCTGTTTCCGTGGAGATCGTCGCCCAAAGAGTATTCAATCCGCTGTATATCTATCTTGACATCGTCTTTTTGGTCGTTCTCTGCGGACTGTTGGCGGTCAAGAAAAAATACCTCACCCTTCTTTGGGGAATTTTCGGCGGCGTGCTCTATATGATCGTCGATTATGGCATTTTCCACCTACTCACCCATTCCCGCTCTATCGAAGGCGGAAATCTCTTTTGGGTCTTGCTCTGGATGAGCATGAGTTATGGGATCACCAACTTCGTATGGATCTGGCTGTGGTACGCAAAGGACCGCCATCTCGTCGAATGGTCTCTGCTCATCGTCGTCTGGTGGATCGCCGCGCCGCTGATCGCAAATACCTTCGGGCAAGGGCTCACCCCCATCAAGATCCAGCGCACGACGGGC
>CANRNP010000062.1 GCA_947632015.1 uncultured Clostridia bacterium
AAGCATTTTTTCGGGAAGAGGAGCAACAACGAAGCGCACTTGCCCTTGCCGTTTTCGGGAATGGCTCAAATGACAAAAACACCCGCCTTTGTGGGGCGGGAAGATAGGTTAGATCCGTTCCAAAAGTTCTTCGGGTTTGATCGCGGGGACGGGGCTGCCGTTGAAGTCCTTGATATTTCGGGTGACAATGTAATTTGCTTTGATCCGCTTCGCGCAAACGCTCTGCAAAGCGTCCTCAAAGTCTCCAAGCGGTAGCGAAGCGGCGCGTTTCAGATCGTCGGCTTTCAGATCGGCAACGCCGAAGATCAAAGAAAGAGTTCCCAAAATTTCTTTTACTCTCTCGGCGTCCAACTCTTTCCGCATGATATAAACAATGTTTGGGACTGAGAGGGCAGAGATAACTCCGCCGATCTTTCCGACTTCGCAAAGTTTCCACACTTTGCTTGAAGCCGCAAGATGAGGTTCTCGCCCGCAAAGTACATCAAGCAAAACGTTTGTATCGATCAAAACTTTCATTGCCGCTTAGCCCTCTCCGCCCTGCTCGCTTTTTCGTCATAATCGCCTTTCAGAACACCGACGAGGGAATCCGTCAAAAATGATACGCTCTGCGCACGGGAAATCAGCCGCGCAACTTCCTTTCCGTTCCGCAAGATCACCACTTCATTCCCGCTTTGTACGGCTTGCAGATACTTTCCGAAATTATTCTGCAATTCGGTCGCAGTTACCGTTGTCATTGTGGCACCTCCGATTTTATCTAATATTAGTATAAGCAACTTTGGAGAAATTGTCAATACTTTGGGTATAAATTTTTCAATTCGCCCAACTTTTTGCCGAAAAAGCCTTTGTAGAATAGAAGGCAAAATTTCAAATTCGCTTGACAATTCCCAAAGAATTGCATATAATAGCGTTGCAACAAAGTTGCAAAGGAGCTTGTCAGAGTTGGCGGATCTCAACCGCAGGACTTGCTCCTTATTTTTTTTGATTTTTCGTTTCTTTTTATCGTTGCGTTGAATCCTACGCTACGATGCAAAAGCATCGATTAGGGATATGATCGACCCGCATATCACTCGGTATGAGAAATTCTCATACCGTTTTATTTTCTTGCCAAAAGCATAGAACTACCGCCTTGCGGCGATTGCGGCAAGGCGGTAGAGCGGACAAATTACCTTTTTATTCTTCCATTCTGTATTTGAGCGCATAAACGGCTTTGGGGGGAAGTTTCACCGCCTTGACCGCTCTCCCGCGGCTCGACGTGACGTCGATCGGCACCTCCTCGGTGGAGAGCTCCTGCATCCCCTCCTCCGTCTCCACGGCGAGCATATAGGGCACGGTAACGTAATCGGCAAACAGAATGCGCTCCCCCTCTTTGAGCGCGGCGATGCGCACGCCCTTGCAATTCCGGTTCAAAGGATCGATCTGCGCCGTGATGACCCGCTTGAATCTGCCGCCCGAAATGGCGGTGACGATCTCTCCCTCACCGTCGATCTGGGAGGCGAAGATGACCCTGTCGCCCTCTTTCACGTTCATGCCGCGCACGCCGCCCGCAATGCGTCCCTGCGTGGGGATGTCGTCCTTTTTGGCGTTCAGGCACATGCCTCCTTCGGTAACGAAGAAAACCGTTTCCCCCTCGTCGGGAAGATCCGTTTGCACGCAGACGACTTCGTCCCCTTCGCCGAGTTTGATCGCCTGAAATGAATTCTTGGCGAGGAAATATTCCTTCCACGCGCTCTTTTTGAGCATCCCCTTTGCGGTGATGAAGAGCAGTTCCCCCTCCTGCGCGGCGGCGGAGAATACGGCGACGGGCTTCTCCCCCTTTTGCGCGTCCTCGGTGAGGTCTGCAAGCGCCGTGCCCGCGTCGGAGAACTTGCAGGTACATTCCCCCGCCATGACGCGATAGCAATTTCCGAGATCGGTGAACACGAAAACGTCCTCGTCGGAGAGCACCTCGATATAGCTCGTGAGAATGCCGCCCGGACGGGTCTTTTCGGTGACCGCCTTGGAAGAGGCGGTAAAGTTCTTTTCGCTCACGCATTTGAGGGTGCCCTTGCCCGAAATGCCGAACAAGCTCTTCACGCCCGGCTCGCGGATATCCGTACGCTCGGCGTCCGCCTCCTTCTCGTCGAACACGAGGGTGGACTTTCTCGGCGTTTTGTACTTCTTTTTGATTTCGAGGATCTCCTCTTTCACGACTTCGAGTTGGAGCCTTTGGCTGCCGACGATCGCGGTGAGTTTTTTGATGAGCTCTTTGAGCTGTCTGAGCTCCTCTTCGAGCTTGAAAACTTCGAGTTTGGTGAGGCGGGCGAGCCTTAAATCGAGGATCGCCTGCGCCTGCCGTTCGGAGAGGTCGAACCGCTTACGGAGCTTGTCGCGCGCGTCGGCGGTGGATTCGGCGCTCTTGATGATCTTGATGACTTCGTCGATGTTGCGGACGGCGATGATGAGCCCTTCCAGAATATGGCAACGTTCTTTCGCCTGGTTGAGGTCGAATTTGGTGCGCCGCAAAACGACTTCGCGCTGGTAGTTCACATAATATTTGATGATCTCCATGAGCCCCAGCTGAACGGGTTTCCCGCCCGCGATGGCGACCATGTTGATGCCGAACGTCGTTTCGAGGTCGGTATATTTATATAATGTTTTGAGAACGGCGGGAATATCGGCGTCCCCTCTCAGCTCGATCACGGCGCGCATCCCGCCGCGGTCGCTCTCGTCGGTGACGCGGGTGACGGCGGCAAGCGCCTCTTTCTTCTCCTCGCGGAGCTCTGCGATACGGCGGAGCAGATTCGCCTTGTTCACCTGGTAGGGAAGTTCGGAGATGACGATGAGTTTCCTGTCCCCCTCGCCCGCCTCCACGCGGATACGGGCGCGCAAGGTGATCTTCCCCTTGCCCGTTCGGTACGCCTCGTTGAGCTCGTTCGCGATGATGTATCCACCCGTGGGGAAATCGGGAGCGGGGATATATTTGAGCATCTCTTGGAGCTTGATGCCCGGTTTCTCGATATACGCCACCACGCCGTCGATGGCTTCGCCCAAATTGTGGGGGGGAATGTTCGTTGCGAGCCCGACCGCGATGCCCGAAGCGCCGTTGACGAGCAGGTTCGGGAATCTCCCCGGAAGCATATCGGGTTCTTTGAGCGAATCGTCGAAATTGAGGGAAAAGCTCACGGTGTTCTTATCGAGATCGCGCAAAAGTTCGAGGGCGAGCGGTTCGAGCCGCGCCTCGGTATAACGCATCGCCGCCGCCGGGTCGCCGTCTACCGAGCCGAAATTGCCGTGCCCGTTGACGAGCGTTCTGCCCATGTTGAAGTCCTGCGCCATGCGCACCATCGCGTCGTACACCGAACTGTCGCCGTGGGGATGGTATTTGCCCATGCAATCGCCGACGATACGCGCCGACTTCTTGTGCGGCTTATCGGGCATGAGCCCCATTTCGTACATCGTATATAAAATTCTGCGCTGTACGGGCTTTAACCCATCCTCCACGCGGGGCAGGGCGCGGTCCAAGATAACAAATTCCGCATACGGGAGCATCGACTGCGGCAAAACGTCTTCGAGCGGAGAGACATAGAGATTTCCCAGCGGCTGTTGCGGCTTATCGGTTTTCTTCATTGTTCCCCTCCCCGGCGGGCTTTACCCGTTCCATAAAACTGTCTACCTTGTTGAAGTTGGCGTTGCGGTTCAGAAATTCCTTTCTCCCCTCCACGCGGTCGCCCATGAGGGTGGCGATCATGTTCTCCGCGGCGACGGCGTCCTCGATCGTCACCTGCGTAAGATTTCTCCGCATGGGATCCATCGTCGTCTCCCAGAGCTGTTCCGCGCTCATCTCGCCCAAGCCTTTGTAGCGCTGGATGAGGTACCCTCGCCCCACTTTTTCGATCTTTTCTTGGAGTTCCTTGTCGTCGTAGGCGTATTCCTCCACGGGGCTGTTCTGCTTATAGACCTTATAGAGCGGGGGCATTCCGATATATACATGCCCCGCGTTCACGAGGGGGCGCATATAGCGGAAGAAGAAGGTGAGCAGGATACAGCGGATATGGAAGCCGTCCTGATCGGCATCCGAGAGGATGATGACCTTATGGTAATTGAGTTTATCGAGGTTGAAATCGTTTCCGAACCCCGCGCCGAGCGCGGAGATGATCGTGCGGATCTCCTCGTTGGCGAGCACTTGGTCGAGCCGTTTCTTTTCGACGTTGAGCGGCTTGCCGCGCAGAGGCAGAATGGATTGATATTGCCGCACCCGCGCCTGCTTTGCCGTGCCGCCCGCGGAATCCCCCTCCACGATGAACAGCTCGTTGAGTTCGGGTTTTTTGCCCGAACAGGCGGCGAGCTTGCCCACGAGCATCAAAGAGTCGATGCTGTTCTTCGCCCGCGCGGTATCCTTCGCCTGCCGCGCCGCGAGCCGCACCCGCGCCGCGCCCTGCGCCTTCTTCAAGATCTCCTCGAACGCCTTTTTATAGCCATTCTGCCCGGAGAGGAAGCGAAGCCCCTCCACGACCGCGCTCTCAACGGGCGTTTTCGCTTCGGGGTTACCGAGCTTCGTCTTGGTCTGCCCTTCGAACTGCACGTTCTTCATCTTGATGGAGAGGACGGCGGTGAGCCCTTCGCGGAAATCGTCGCCGAGGAAGTTTGCGTCCTTCTCTTTGAGAGTTTTCATGTCGCGGGCGTAATCGTTGAGCATGCGGGTGATGCCCGTGCGGAAGCCGATCTCGTGGAATCCCCCTTCGGGAGTGGGGATGTTGTTCACGAAGGAAAAGAGGCTCTCGGTGTATTCCGAGGTGTGCTGGATGGCGTATTCGATGATGATCCCGTCCTTTTCGGCGCGGTAATAGAGCGGCTTTTGGTAGAGCACGGTCTTTCCCTCGTTGAGGGACTTGACGAAATCGGAGACGCCGCCGTCGTAACGGAATTCGACGCTGTAAGGGGCGGTGGCGCCCGCGAGGTCGAGCTGCTCGATGCTCTCCACGTCCTCCCCTTCCAGCTCCGCCTTGTATTCGTTCACGGTGATGCGCTCGTCGACGAGGCGGATGGTGAGCCCCTTGTTGAGAAAGGCGAGCTCGTTGAGACGGTCGCTCACCGCGGAAAGCTGAAAATCGGTCGAGGAAAAAACGGTGGGATCGGGCATAAAATGCACGAACGTTCCGTGTTTTTTTGTCTTTTGTTTGGTATCTGCGAGGGGGGCGACGGGCACGCCCGACTCGACCTTTTTCTTCTTGACGTCGTATGCGGAGCGGAATTCCATCGCATAGGTGGTGCCGCCCTTATACACTTCCACTTTCAGCCATTTGGAAAGGGCGTTGGTGACCGAAGCGCCCACGCCGTGGAGCCCCCCCGAAAAGGAGTAATTGTGCTCGTCGAACTTCCCGCCCGCATGGAGCTGGGTAAACACGACCTGCACGCCCGAAACCTTCATCTTCGGGTGGATGTCGGTGGGGATCCCCCTGCCGTTGTCCTCGACCGAGGCGCTCCCGTCTTTATGCAGGATTACCTCGATCCTGTCCGCAAAGCCGTTCGCCGCTTCGTCGATGGCGTTATCCACGATCTCCCAGAGGATATGGTGGAGCCCCTTGACGCCCGTGGAGCCGATGTACATGCCGGGGCGCAGACGCACCGCTTCCAGACCTTCGAGAACGGTGATGTCGCTTGCGCCATAATGATTTTCTGCCATAGCTACCTCGAAATATGGTTATCTTCCGAGGCGATTATACCACATTTTGGGGTCAAAGGCAAATATTTTGCGGCATATCCCGACATTTTTCGTGCTTCGCCGTTTCGGAAGGCGAAAGGAAGGGAAAACGGGAAAATTCCTCGAATTTTTTTCGCTTCGCTATTGACTTATTATGAGAAAATCGTTATAATAGGTTCAGCGGCGAAAAGGCGTGCCTTTTCGGTTGCAAAAATACGAAACTATATAATTTATGGAGGATTTTTCTAAATGACAAAGATGACGATCGACGGCAATACCGCCGCTTCCCATGTCGCCTATGCGTTCTCGGAAGTAGCAGCCATCTACCCCATCACGCCCTCCTCCCCCATGGCGGAATCCGCCGATGAATGGGCAACGCAGGGCAGAGTGAACATGTGGGGGCAGAAGCTCCGCATCACCGAGATGCAGTCGGAAGGCGGCGCAGCGGGTGCCGTTCACGGCTCGCTTGCCGCCGGCGCGCTCACCACCACCTACACCGCTTCGCAGGGGCTTCTCCTCATGATCCCGAATATGTACAAGATCTCCGGCGAACTCTTGCCGATGGTCATGCACGTTTCGGCGCGCGCCCTTGCCGCTCACTCCCTCAACATTTTCGGCGACCATGCGGACGTTATGGCTTGCCGCCAGACCGGTTTTGCCATGCTGGCAAGCTGTTCCGTGCAGGAAGTTATGGACCTCGCCACCGTGGCGCACCTTGCTACGCTCCGCGCCCGCGTTCCCTTCCTCTCCTTCTTCGACGGCTTCCGTACCTCCCACGAGGTAAGCAAGATCGACGTGATCGACTACGCCGAGATGAAGGCGATCTTCGATAAGAAGGGGCTCGAAAAGGACGTGGCGGAATTCCGCGCACGCGCGCTCAACCCCGAACATCCCGTCCAGCGCGGCACCGCCCAGAACGGCGACACCTACTTCCAGAACCGCGAGACGGCGAACAGCTACTATGCGGCGACTCCCGCCATCGTGCAGGAGATGATGGACGAAGTTTCCGCCCTCACGGGCAGATCTTACCACCTCTTCGACTATGTCGGCGCGCCCGACGCCGAAGAAGTGATCGTCATTATGGGCTCCGGCGCGGAGACGGTGGAAGAGAGCATCAACAAGCTCAACGCGCAGGGCAAGAAATACGGTCTCATCAAGGTGCGTCTGTACCGCCCCTTCGTCTCCGACGCTTTCGTCGCGGCGATCCCCAAGACGGCGAAGAAGATCGCCGTGCTCGACAGAACGAAGGAGCCCGGCTCCCTCGGCGAACCCCTCTATCTCGACGTGTGCACCGCGCTCCTCGAAAAGGGCGTGGGCGGCATCAAGGTCGTCGGCGGCAGATACGGGCTCGGCTCCAAAGAGTTCAACCCCTCTATGGTGCTCTCCGTCTATAAGAACCTCGAACAGAAAGAGCCCAAGAACCACTTCACCGTGGGCATTTACGAGGATGTGACGGGCAGCTCTCTCGACTTCTCCGAGAAGTTCGACGCGGCGCCCGCAGGCTCCACCTCCTGCAAGTTCTACGGGCTCGGCTCCGACGGAACGGTCGGCGCGAACAAGAACTCCATCAAGATCATCGGCGACCACACCGATATGTACGCGCAGGCTTACTTCTTCTACGATTCGAAGAAGTCGGGCGGCATCACCGTCTCCCA
>CANRNP010000063.1 GCA_947632015.1 uncultured Clostridia bacterium
TGCTTCGAATTTCAGCGTCACCTTCTTCGCGCACCCCGCAAACAGCAGCATCGTCGCCGCCAGCGCGGCAAGGAGCGCTAAGATGACAGCGTGTTTGAAATGTTTCATACAGTTCCTCCTCGGTCACCCGATCGCAAGCGCGCGCTTGTCGGGCAGAATGGCTTCCGTAGCGGCAATGCCCGCCGCGGAAGTTTTTTTGGCGGGGTTCTTCCAGTAGCTGTCCGCAAGATAGGGAGAGAACAGCGAGAGGAAGTATTCCTCGGTGGGTACCGATCCCGTGTGGATCTCACAGACGACGCCCTCGCCGTCGATCACCACCGTCGCGGGGATGTTCGAGACGCCGAACATGCTCTGTAACCGGTTGGTGAGGTCGAATGCCATCGGGAAGGGGATGGAGTTTGAAGTCGCGTACTGTTTGACCTTTTGCAGATTGTCGCTCGCGCTCTGATCGATGGCGAGCACGGCGATGCTGTCGTGCAGGCGGGTATAAACGCTTCCGAGCGCGGGGAATTCCCTCTGGCAGGGACCGCACCAGGTCGCCCAGAAGTTGAGCACCACCGCCTTTTTGGTCGAAAGCAGTTCGGAGAGGGTATAGCTCTTCCCGTCCGATGTCATGGAGGGGGTGAGCGTGAAATCGTGCATCACCGAGCCGATCGAATAGCGGGTCGTTTTGGTGGGCGCCTCTTTGATCGGCGCCGCGGTGAGATAGAGATCGCAGCGGGGATCCCCCGCTTCCACCACATATTGCGCCTCGGCGGAATAGCCCGCGGGCAAGTTTGTCACTTGCACGGTATAAGTCTTGGGGTTGAGCTCGGCGGTAAATTTGCCGCCGACGAGGGTGGAGCGGGTGCTCTCGGCAACCTTCTCCGCGCCGTCGTACACGGAAACGACGATGCCCGCGTCGTTGAGCAGGGCTCCGTTGTTGCGGAGCACGCGGAATTCATAGGTAATGGGCACGTTCTCTTCGAGCTTGGGGATCACGGTCGCCTCTCCGGGCTGCCCGCAACGGACGCAGTGATGGGATTTGGACCCCTCCGTTTCGAAGGTGGGGTATATGTCGATGGTGAAGTCTCCCTCATAGAGGTGCCCCGGCGCGGGGATCTCCGATTCTTCCTCGGTCCCGCAACGGGCGCACCTGCGGTCCCGTTTTCCGGGAACGGTACAGGTCGCTTCCCGGTCGGTCTGACCCGCTATCCATTGATGTCCGAGAGGGGCGAGCGTCTCCCGCAGGGGCTCGCTGCACACTTCGCAGATGTAATCGATGTAGCCCTCGTCTTTGCAGTTGGCGTCCTTCGTTTCGAGAACGGTGTAACGGTGGGCGTCTTTGTCGATCGTCACCGTCTGCGAGGTGTTGCATTCCAGGCAGGTAAGGGTCGCCTTGCCCTCCTTGGTACAGTCGGCTTCGTCGCCGGGAGCGATCACCGGTTCCCCCCAGTTGTGAGCGGTTTTGGGAATGGGCTCGGTCTTTTTCTTTTGGCACCGGCGGCAGGTCGTGGTGCGTTCGCCCTCCTCGGAGCAAGTGGCGATCTTCGTCTCTTTCCCGCCGTCCCAGTCGTGTCCGAGGGCGGGGATGTCCTCCTCCTCGCTCTTGCCGCAGACTGTGCAGGTGTGCTTCCGCGAACCGTTTTCGTCGCAGGTGGCGGCGGCAATGAGTTCCCATTGCCCATAGAGATGTTCGTGGTCGTCGGGCTCCGCGGGTTCGCAAGCGGCAAAAACCGCTCCGAACGAGAGGCAGGCAAGCGCCGCGGCAAGGAGAGACAGCTTCCCGAAAAGTTTTTTCATATCTAACCTCCGTAAACCTGTTAAAATTCATTTTTCCGATTTATTTTTGAAAAAAGGCAGGCTTTTTATAAATAACGAGAGTATTTATAACATTATTATACACATGCGCGCGCGACAAGTCAAACGATATGGAGAGGAAAATCAAGGATTCCCGTATCGGTGAGAAAAAAAGACGGGCAATTTCTCCGTTTTAAGCGCGCGGCGGAAAAACCGAAGGGAGGCGTTTGCCTCCCTTCCGTATTTAACGCTTTTCGGGCGGCATTGCGGCAGACCCGCAGGGCGCCCCGCCTAAGGGAGCTTCGGCAAGCGGCGCGCCGCCCGCCGAAGGCGCGAAGTTCGCCCCGCTATCCGGGACCTTTGTCACGGTAAAGGAGACGGTTCCTTTTTCCGCCCCTCCGTAAGTTGCGATCTTGATGGAATAGGTCTTTCCTTCCGTAACGGTAAGGGAATAGGTCTTTCCCTTGCCCGCCGCGGGGGCGGAGGGTTGCAAGAGGTTCTTTCCCTCTATGGTGAGCCAGCCCGCGGAAGTCATCGTAAAGAGGTAGGTGGCGTTCTCCGTCGCGGTAAAGCAGTACCAAACGCCGCCGCTCGTCGTTTCCACGCTCTGCGCGCCGGGCACGGCACCGAACGGATAGGGACGCTCTTGCGTGCCGTCGGGCTGTGCGGCGGGAGGGGGAACGACCGCTTCGCCCTCTTCGATCTTGAAGAGAAGGATCATCTCGTGCGGTTCGGAGTTCTGGTCGTTGCCTTCCACGCCGAAGAGGTAGACGGTGCCCGCCTTGAGGGTGAACGTCTCGGCTTTTCCCTTTGCGCCGAGGGAATAGTGCACGCCGCTGTCGGCGTCCCCGCCGTTATAATTCCGCAGCCAGAAGTCGAGAGGAACATCCCCCGTGAGGACGACTTTGTATTCCCTGCTCTCCGTCGCCTCGTATTTGAAGTAAACGCGGGTGACGTTGCAATGGACTTCGTAATCGTCTGCAAGAACGGTCACGAGATAGGGATCGTCGATCTTGGGGATGGGCGGCGTGGTCTGCTCCTTTTGGTATTGCCCTTTGCCCTCCCACTTGGGCACCCAGCCCGTGAAATCGCCGATCGTGAACGAAACGACGATGCTCTCGCCGACCTCTTCGTCGAAGGGGGTGAGCACGAGGGTATATTCCGCGCCCGTTTCCGTCTCAAAGAGCGAGACGGCGGAAGAAGGGGTGCCGCCGCTCGTATAATTCAGTTCCCCGATGGAAAGGTGGAAGTCCTCGTCGGAGGAATACACGGCGTATTTTGCCGCCTTCGTCTCGGTATAGGCGAAATAGACGGGCGAAAACGCGCCGTTTTCAAAGGGGATGCGCACGCTGTAATTGCCTTTGAGCGATTTGATCGCATAGGGCGAGCTCTTCGTGCCCGCTCCCGTCCAGGGGACGGAGGGGTCGTCGCCCTCTTCGCCGCGGCTGTTCCCTTCGGAGATCGTCACGTTGTAGCCGAATCCGCTCTCCGAGCTCCCCGAAGAAGTGCACTTGAAGAGATATTTCACCCCTCCTTCGAGGGTCGCCGTCGCGTGGTCGTTCGTGCCGATGAGCCCGTCGGGAAAAAGTTCGCTCTCGACGTTCACGCTGATGCTGTCCGCGTCGAAGGAATACAGCCCGCCTTCGCTCGCCGTAAAGGCGCAATAGACATATCCGTTATCGCCGAGTTCGTCGAGGATCGCCTCGGTAAAGGGCAGGGCGTTCGCGCCAACCGTCCACGGAATGGGGGCGAGATCGGAGCCGTATTTGCCATTGAGGGTGAAGTTCGCGGAGCCGCCCGGAGCGGCGGTGCATTCGCCGCAGTCTTTTCCGCCGATATTCACGAAGTATTTGCCGCTTTTGAGTTTTTCGAAGTGCGCCGTGCCCTCCGCGTCCGTCATAGCGGCGGCAACGGGATCGAGGTCAAAGAGGGAAGCAAAGAGGCTCACGCGCGCGCCCGCAAGGGGTCCGCCCGCGCAAGAACGCCCGAAATAGTCCGTCCCGTCTGGAAGGAGCACCGCAAGGTCGAAAGGTCCCGCGGGGGCCTTTTCGAAGAGCGCAATAATCGCTTCGCGGGCATCCGGAGTAAGTTTTACGCTCTCGTAGCCGTAATCTGCGGGCACGCCCGTCAAAGTCACGGTATATTCGCCCGCTTTCAGTTCGAATTCCGCCTTGCCGTTTTCGAGCGGCTTTTCCGCCGCGGTCTCCCCGCTTGCCAAATCGGTCAGGCGCACGCGCACGCGGTCGAGCACCGACGTCTCGCCGCAGGTAACGCTCACCGTATAGACCGCCGTCTCTTCCTCTGCGCCCTTCTTTTCGAGAGAGATCGTCGCGTCGGGCGAAGTCTCGTTGAGAACGGCGGTTTTATAGCCGTAATCTGCGGGCACGCCCGTCAAAATCACGGTGTATTCGTCCCCTTTCAGATGGAATTCCGCCTTGCCGTTTTTAAGCGCCTTTTCCGCCGCGACGCCTCCGTTGTCGGAGAGGGCGACGCCGATGCCGCCGAGCACGCTCTCGTCGGAGCAGACGACGGTCACGGAATATTTCACGGTCTTTTCGCACGCCGCAAGACCGAGCGACAGGCAGAGCGCCGCGCAAACAACGAGCGCCGCCCCGCAAAGTTTTTTGAAAAATCCACTCATGCCGAAAACCTCCTCGTATTTCCTTTCTCTTTTACCTTAGCACAAAATTTATAAAAATGCAAATAAAATGCCCTGATAAAATAAATTTGTAATATTTTATCCTTTTTTCCGAATTTTATTACAGCCGCGCCCCCGCGTGGCGGCGCGGGGGCGCGGCGGAGCCTTTTCCGCGGTTGACAAATCCCGCCGTCCATGGTATAATGCACGCGGGAAAGAGGCGAAGTTCCGCCGCGGGCGTTTTTTCCGTCCGCGCAAAATTAAAACGCCGCGCAAAAGCACGGCGTTTTAATGAGAAAAAATATGGGATGTGTAAGCAATTTCGTGGTACGGTTCACCGTACAAGCCCATTATAGGGGAAGAGAGGGAATGTGTCAAGCGATTTTTTCTTCTTTACCGAAAAAAGACTGCCGAAATTACGAAAAAATCGCATACGTCCTGCAAAATATCCAAAAAAGTGAGGAATAAAATGTTTCATGTCGTGTTGGTGGAGCCTGAGATCCCGCAGAACGCGGGCAACATCGCGCGCACCTGCGCCGCCACGGGCTGCGTTCTTCATCTCGTAAAACCGCTCGGCTTCGAAATTTCGGATAAGTATTTGAAACGCGCGGGGCTCGACTACTGGGATCTCGTCGAAGTGCGGGTGCACGAAAACCTCGTGGAGGCGCTCCGCGCGCTCGAAGGCGTAAAATTGCACCTGTTCACCACAAAGGCGCAAAAGCGGTACGACGAAGCCGTCTATCACAGAGGGGACGCGCTCGTGTTCGGCAAGGAGACGAGGGGGCTGGAAGAGGAATTCCTCGTGAGCCGCCCCGAAGATTGCGTACGCATTCCCATGCTGGACGAGCGGCGCTCGCTCAACCTCAGCAACGCGGTCGCGATCGCCGTCTACGAAGGGCTGCGCCAAAACGGCTTTCCGGGGCTCAGAACGGAAGGGGAACTTCATCGCTTGAAATGGTAAATTTTTTGCAACGTCACAAAAAAATCGCAACGTTTATAGCGATCGCTTCGGGCGTCGCGCTCTTTTGCGCGAGCGCGCTCGCGGTCTTTCCCTTCCCGAAGAGCGTTTTGAAAGGGAGCGCATTCTATGGGATCGTTTGGGAGGACGGCGTGCGGCGGGAGGAGAGCTACTGTGCGGCGCTCGGCGCTCTTTCGGGCTTTGAGAACGGGCGGCTCCTGTTCGAGCGGGAGGGCGTGCGCGGGAGCAAGCCCGCAGGCGGCGAACTCTTCCGCTTAGACGCGCTCTTGGACAGCGGGAGCCTTCCCGAACTTCTCGCCGCCGATTTTTCGGCTCTCTCCGGGCTCGAAGGCGCGGCGTTGTACCGAAAATATGCGAACGTCGGCTTTTATTCGGGCGATCTCTTCGCCTACGACGGCGAGCGGGTGTCCCGCACGCGGCGGACGGCATTCGGCGAGATCGTGCTTCTCGACGGAAAACTGCAAAGCGGCGTCCTCGTCCGTTCGGGCGCGAAAAAGCTCACCCTCCGCCCGCAGGCGGAATTTTCCGCGGCGGCGCTGGTCGGCACGCAGGTGTGCGAAATTGCCGTGCGGGAGCCCTATTTTACCGAGGGCGGCGCGCTCTATCGGAAAACGCCGGGCGGCGTCCGTCTGATCGCGGCGCTTCCGTCTGCGGAAGAACTTGCCGTAAGCGAGGTCGCCTTTTGCGATGAAGGGGCGCTTTCTCCCTGCGCCCGCCTCGTCTCCCTCTCCCTCCCCTTTATCGGGCTCTCGCGGGCGGACGGCGGAAGGGTCGCCTCCCTGTTCGGGGAAGTGCCCGCGTCCTTGGCGCGCGTCTTTGTTTCGGGCGGGAAAGTGGGGGAATTCGCCTTTTCGGGTTGCCCTTTTGTGCGGGAGATCGACCTGTGCGGGATCCCCGCCCAAGACGTCTCTATGCAGGCGTTCATCGGGTGTGAACGGCTGCAAAAGTTGCATACGTTGCGGGAAGATCTGTCCCTCGGCGGAAATTTCACCCAAAAACGGCTGCCCTGCGGATGCCTGCTTTACGAAAGAGAGGAAAAGATATGAAGAGATTTTTCAAACTGTTTTTCAGCCGGTTCTTTCTCGTCGCCTCCACGATCATTCTTACCTTTGCCGTCAACGCGCTCATCGTGATCGGGGGGATGTATCTCGCGGAAGAGGCGCTCGCCGAAATTTTTCCCGCCGCGTCTCCCTACGTCCGCTTTATCTTTGCCGCCGTGCAATGGCTCGTCGTCATCATCACGGCGCTCAGCGTCGTCAACCGCGATATGATCCCGGAGACGAAACTGCCCTGGCTTCTGTGCGTGGTTTTGCTCAACGTGTTCGGCGTTGCGGTGTACATCGTCTTTTCTTATAACCGTCCTTCCCGCCGCCAGAGGAAGCGCTACGGGCTCCTGAACGAACGCTCCCGCCCGTTCGCCCATCGGGCGATCGGAAAGGAGGCGCTTGCCGAAAAAATGGAGAACTGGGCGCCCGTTTCCGAGGCGCTCTACGGCTCCAACGCCAACGCCGTCGCCTATACGCACACCGCAACGGAGTATTTTCCCACGGGGGAAGAATTTTTTTCTCGCCTTTTGGAGGACATTGAGGGGGCGCGGGAATTCATCTTCCTCGAATATTTCATCCTCGCGCGCGGAAAAATGTGGTATTCCGTGCTCGACCTTCTCAAAAAGAAGGTGCGGGAGGGGGTGGAAGTGCGCGTCATCTACGACGACATCGGCTGTATGGGCAAACTGCGCGCGGGGTATTACAAGGAACTTGAAAAAGAGGGCATCTCCTGCGTGAAATTCAACCCCTTTGTGCCGATCGTCACCAACCTGCACAACAACCGCGACCACAGAAAGATCGCCGTGATCGACGGCAAGATCGGCTACACGGGGGGCATCAACCTTGCCGACGAATACATCAACGTCGAACATCCCTACGGGAA
>CANRNP010000064.1 GCA_947632015.1 uncultured Clostridia bacterium
CCATCGGCACCGAAAAGAGCAAGGGCACCAAAGTGTTCGCGCTCGGCGGCAAGATCACCAACGTCGGGCTCGTGGAAGTCCCGATGGGCACCACCCTCCGCGAGATCATCGAAGAGATCGGCGGCGGCATCCCGAACGGCAAGAAGTTCAAAGCGGCGCAGACGGGCGGTCCTTCCGGCGGCTGTATCCCCGCGGAATACATCGATACCCCCATCGACTTCGATAACCTCGTAGCGATCGGCTCCATGATGGGTTCGGGCGGGCTCATCGTCCTCGACGAGGACACCTGCATGGTCGATATTTCCAAGTTCTACCTCGAATTCACCGCGGACGAGAGCTGCGGCAAGTGCACGCCCTGCCGTATCGGCACCAAGCGGCTCTTGCAGCTCCTCACCAAGATCACCGAGGGCAAGGGCGAACCCGACGACCTTATAAAGATCGAAGAGCTCGCGGAGCATATGAAGGCGTCCTCGCTTTGCGCGCTTGGTCAGTCCGCGCCCAACCCCATCCTCTCGACGTTGCACCATTTCCGCAACGAATACGAGGATCATATCAACAACCACCACTGCACGGCGGGCGTGTGCAAGGCGCTCCTTTCCTTCTCCATCGATAAGGAAAAGTGCATCGGTTGCGGCATGTGCGCAAAGAACTGCCCCGTCGGCGCGATTACGCGCACCGATTATGTGGCGCCCGGTCACAAACTCGCGTCGTTCACGATCGACACAAGCAAGTGCATCAAGTGCGGCGTGTGCCAGAGCAACTGCAAGTTCAAGGCAGTCGAGAGAAAGTGAGGTGAAAACAATGGCTAACATGGTAAACTTAAAAATCAACAATATCCCCGTCACCGTTCCCGAAGGGTCCACGATCCTCGAAGCGGCGCGCACGGCTCATATCGAGATCCCTACCCTCTGCTACCTGAAAGACGTGAGTTGCGTCGGTTCCTGCCGTATGTGCCTTGTGGAAGCGACGGGCGCGCGCGGTCTTGTTGCCGCCTGCGTCTACCCCGTTTCCGAGGGGATGGAAGTAAAGACGAACACCGAGAAGTGCAGAAAGAGCAGGAAGATGACTTTGGAGCTCATGCTCAGCAAGCATAAGAAAGAGTGCCTCGCCTGCGAACGTGCGGGCAACTGCGAACTCCAACGCCTCTCCACCGAATACGGGTGCGATCCCAACTACTTCGAGGGCGAGCCCCTCGATACCCCGCTCGACCTCTCCGCCCCCTATGTGGTGCGCGACCGCGACAAGTGCATCAACTGCAACCGTTGCGTGGCGGCGTGCAAAAAGCAGGCGGTCGGGGCGATCGGTCCCATCGGCAGAGGATATGCCGTGCATGTGGGAAGCGCGTTCGAAATGTCCCTCATGGAATCGGTCTGCGTCGGTTGCGGTCAGTGCATCGTTGCCTGCCCCGTGGGCGCTTTGAAAGAGCGCACCACCGTGGACGAAGTTTGGGCGGCGCTTGCCGATCCCGCCAAGAAAGTGGTATTCTTTACCGCTCCTTCCGTCCGCGCGACCCTCGGCGAAGCGTTCGGGCTTCCCGTGGGCACCAACGTTGAGGGCAAGATGGTTGCGGCGATCCGCCGCCTTTCGCCCGACTTCGTGTTCAATATGGACGTTACCGCCGACCTCACCATTATGGAAGAGGCGAGCGAACTTCTCAACCGCATCCAGACGGGCAAGCCCATGCCCATGTTCACGAGCTGCTGCCCCGCTTGGGTGAAGTTCGTGGAGCAGAAGCATCCCGAAATGATCCCCCATCTTTCCACCTGCAAATCCCCGCAGGAGATGTTCGGCGGACTTTTGAAGAGCTACTGGTGCGAGAAGAACGGCGTGGATCCCAAGGACCTCTTCGTCGTCTCCGTGATTCCTTGCACGGCGAAGAAGTACGAATGCCACCGCCCCGAAATGAACGGCGAGGTAGACGCGGCGATCACCACCCGCGAACTTGCGCGCATGCTCAAAACGGCGGGCATTAAACTTGCCGAGCTCCCCGAAGAGGAATTTGACGATCCGTTCGCGACCTGTTCGGGCGGCGGCACCATTTTCGGCGCAACGGGCGGCGTGATGGAAGCGGCGCTCCGCGTAGCCGCAAAGATGCTCGACGGCAAGTTCGAAGTTATCGACTTCCCCGAAGTCCGCGGCACTTCCCCCATTAAGGAAGCCGTGTATAACGTGGCGGGTCATACCGTGCGCGTAGCGGTTGCGAGCGGGCTTGCAAATGCAGAAACGATCATCAAACAGCTCGAAAAGGGCGAAAAGCAGTACGATTTCATCGAGATCATGGCATGCCCCGGCGGTTGCGTGAACGGCGGCGGTCAGCCGACCCTTCCCGACAGCATCCGCAATACCGAAGATCTCAAATCGCTCAGAGCGCAGGCGCTGTATTCGAGCGACAAGGACAATAAGCTCCGCCGCTCTTCCGACAGCCCCGTAATGGATCTTTTGTATAACGACTATTTCGGCGCTCCCAACAGCCACAAGGCTCATGAGATTCTCCATACCTCTTACCGCGAGGATAAGAGGATTTGACCTCCTTTGAAAAAGGACCTGCCCGTAAGGACAGGTCCTTTTTCATTTGTGCCGCGCCCTCGCCCGCGCAAATGCGCGGGCGAGGGCAAATACACCGCGGCGACCCTTCGACACGCCTCGCTTCGCTCGGCGGCTACTTCGTCGCTCCGCTCCTCGTGCCGCCCTTCGATACCATAAAGAACGTGCGGGCGGGGCAGGGTGACGGATTTAGAACGTTTTTTAATTGTCATTCCGAGCTTGTCGAGGAATCACCTTAGTGTTAAAACTGCGGCGACCCTTCGACAGGCTCAGGGTGACGTTTTAGAAGCGGGCGGGACAGGGTGACATTAAGGACAAAGGACACCACCTCAGTCTCGGCTATCGCCTCGACAGCTCTCTCACGCGGGTAGAACCCCGCGTTACTTCGCACTAAGTGCTCGTGCCGCGCTTAGAGAAACAGAACAGCGCACGGGGCGGTCACCGTTCGCGCAACAAATGCGCTCACTTCTGTCACAGCGCGCCAACGAAATGCGCGCGGCGGGGCAAAATTGCCCCGCCGCGCGCGTTTCTATCTCTTTTTCAGCTGTAAAAGTTCATCGGCACCTATTTCAAAATAAATGCAAAGTTTGCGGATCGACTGGTAATCGGGCAACCGCCCCGCATTCAGCCAACCGCTTATCGTCGTTTTGGGAATTCCCGTCTCCCGCGAAAGTTGCGCCTGCGTAATTCCGAACTCCGTTAATAAATTTTGCAACAATTTTGAAAACTCCATAAAAAAATTATACAAAAGATACCTAAAAAGGTATTGACAGTACCTTATTAGGTATGATATAATTATAGCACAAAAATACGGAGGACTAAAAAATGGAAGAAACAACAAGCAAAACAAAGAAAACGGAATTACAGAAGCAACTCGGCTATTTCTCGGTATTTAAGAAGCTGCCCATTATCGTGGCAGGGATCCTGTTCGGGCTGTTCTTCATCTGGGGGATCGTAGACCCGTTGGTTTTTCGTTTTTACAGAGACGCCTATGGTGTAATGATGTTGCCGAACGGATTTTTATGTTGGCTGGTTTGGTTCGTTATCGGAGCGATCGTCGCGGCGTGCACGTACTTTTTAATGAGAATTGCTTGCTCGCATAAACTTTTGCAGATCTATTATCTTCAAAAGTTGGCAAATGAAGAAAACCCCGTCTTGACAAATGCACGGTAAAGAGCAGAAAATCTGCGGCGAAAAAATTTCGTCGCAGATTTTTTAATCATAAAACACTGCGGTGCCCCCCCTCCCCTACCCCTCCCCCGCGCATTTGCGCGGGGGAGGGCATGAAAAAGCAAAATACTGCGGCGACCCTTCGACTTCGCTACGCTTCGCTCAGGGTGACATATTTGGAAGCGGGCGGGGCAAAATTGCCCCGCCGCGCGTTTCTTAAAATTTTCTTATAACTTGATTTGATTGACAAGTTTCCGTTTGTAACAGCCGGCGCAATCCCCTTTCCGGCGAAGGAGCTTTCCTTCCGCAAAAAGCTTGCGCGCCGCCCGGTTGACCGCCTGCCGCGGGAATATCTTCAACCGCTCCGAAAGGCAATCGTCGCAATAAGCGTTTCCGCTCCCGCGCAAAAAGTGTAAAATTTCTTCGCTGTGTGCCATTTACCGCCTCAAAATCGTGACCGTCGCTTTGTCGCCGTTGATGTCGAGCGTCTTGGTGAAGCCCTCTTTCCCGCACGCGGGCGCGATTCTATCCGCGAGCACGTCGGGAGCGAAGCTACCGCTTGCGAGCACCGTGAGCGCCCTGCCCTCCGCCTCATAATACACCTCGATGCGGTCGGTGACTTCAAAGCCCGCCTCTTTTCTCATCGCCTGGATGCGGGAAACGAGCTCGCGCTCCGCCCCCTCCAAGAGGAGTTCTTCGGTAAGCGTCGTGTTGAGCGCGACCGTGATCCCGCCGTCCGCCGCGGAGACATACCCCGCCGCCGACTCGGTGAAAATTTGCAGGTCCTCTTCGAGCAGGGTCACTTCGCCCTCCAAATCGACGGTATAGCTCCCCTCCCCGCGCACTTTCGAGACGACTTCGCCCGCGTCGCAATGCGCCAAAAATTCGGAGATGAGCCTGAGTTTTTTGCCGTATTTGGGTCCGAGCGTCCTCAACTGCGGCTTTAACGTGTATTTCACGAGCGATTCCGAACTCGTGGAATAGCGCAACGATTTCACGTTCAATTCATCGAGCACCACCGTTTCGAGCTCGGCGCCGAGGTCGAGCGCTTTATCGCTCGCGACAATCATCTCGGAGAGCGGCTGGCGGTTCTTTATGCCGCCGCTCGAACGCGCGCTTCTGCCGAGTTCCACCACTTTGACCACCTCTTCCATCCCCGCTTCGAGCGCTGGATCGAGGTACTTTTCCTCGCATACGGGGAAGGCGCACAGATGCACCGACTTCTCCGCTTCGGGATAGAACGCGGGCACGAGATTCTGATAGATCATCTCCGACATGAACGGCGTGTAGGGTGCGGTGAGCTTGGCGAGCGTAACGAGCACGGTATAGAGGGTGGTGTAAGCCGCCGCCTTGTCGTCCGTCATTTCGCTGCCCCAAAAACGGTCCCGCCCGCGGCGGACATACCAGTTGGAAAGTTCGTCGGAAAATTCCTGTATCGCCCGCGCGCTGTCCGTAATGTTGTACTCGGAGAGCAGTTTATCGGTATTTTTCACGAGCGTGTTCAGCTTGCTGAGCACCCATTTGTCCATGAGCGTCAGCTTGCATTTCCCCGGCTCGTATTTGCTCGGATCGTACCCGTCGATCTCGGCATAGAGGGTAAAGAAGGCGTAGGTATTCCAGAGCGTTCCCTGGTACTTTCTCTGCACTTCGGAGACGGCTTCGGGACCGAACCGCGAAGGGATCCACGGCGCACTGCCCGTGTAGAAATACCAGCGCACGGCGTCCGCGCCCTGCTTGGAGAGCACCGTCCACGGATCGACGACGTTCCCCTTGTGCTTGCTCATCTTCACGCCGTTCTGGTCGTTGACGTGCCCCAAAACAATGCACGTTTTGAACGGCGCGCGGCCGAACAGGATCGTGGAGATCACGAGCAGGGTATAGAACCAACCGCGGGTCTGGTCGACCGCTTCGGAGATGAAGTCGGCGGGGAAGGTCTCTTCGAAGAGCGCCTTGTTCTCGAAGGGGTAATGATACTGCGCGAAGGGCATGGAGCCCGAATCGAACCAACAGTCGATGACTTCGGGGGTGCGCTTCATCTTTCCCCCGCACTTGGGGCAGGTGCAGACGAGCCCGTCTACATAGGGACGGTGAAGCTCGATGTCGAGCGGCGCGCCCGTCTTTTCGCTCAATTCTTTGTGGGAGCCGATCACTTCGATCCCGCCGCAATCTTCGCATACCCAAACGGGGAGGGGCGTGCCCCAGTAGCGGTCGCGGGAAAGTCCCCAGTCGATCACGTTTTCGAGGAAATTGCCCATGCGCCCCTCTTTGATCGTTTCGGGGATCCAGTTCACCGAACGGTTGTTGGCGATGAGTTGGTCCTTTACCTTCGTTACGGCGATGAACCAGCTCGAACGGGCGTAATACAAGAGGGGCGTATCGCACCGCCAGCAATGGGGATAGCTGTGCTCGAAGGGGATCTTCTGGAAGAGGAGCCCCTTCTTTTCGAGAAGATCCATGAGGGGCTTATCCGCCTTCTTGGCAAAGAGCCCGTCCACTTCCGGGCAACGTCCGTCGAAGCAGCCCCGCTCGTTGACGAGCTGTACGACAGGCAGACCGTATTTCCGCCCCACCTTATAGTCGTCCTCGCCGAACGCGGGCGCGATGTGCACCACGCCCGTGCCGTCCGTGAGGGTTACATAGCCGTCGCAGGTGACGTAAAACGCCTTCTCTTTGAAAGTGCCCACGGCGTACGGGAAGAGGGGCTCGTATTCGGTATATTCGTATTCCTTCCCCTTCATCGTCGTTACGACCTTGTAATTTTCGAAAAATTTACCGGCGAGCGCGGCGGCGAGAATGTAGTGCGCGCCGTCCTCCGCTTCGATCTCCTCGTAGTCCTCTTCGGGATTCATGCAGAGCGCGACGTTGCTCGGCAACGTCCAAGGGGTCGTCGTCCATGCGAGGATATAGGTATTTTTGCTCCCCTTTACCTTGAAACGGGCGACGAGCGACGTCTCTTTCACGTCCTTATAGCCCTGCGCGACCTCGTGCGAGCTCAAAGCCGTGCCGCAACGGGGGCAATAGGGCACGATCTTGTGTCCCTTATAGAGGAGCCCCTTCTTGTGCATCTCCTTGATCGCCCACCACACGGACTCCACGTAGCTGTCGTGGTAGGTGACGTAGGGATGCTCCATATCCACCCAGTAGCCGACGGCTTCGGACATTTTCTCCCATTCGCCCTGATATTTCCAGACCGATTCCTTGCATTTGCGGATGAACGGTTCGATCCCGTATTTCTCGATGTCCTGTTTCCCGTCCATGCCGAGGGACTTTTCCACTTCGAGTTCGACGGGAAGCCCGTGGGTATCCCACCCCGCCTTGCGGAGGACGTGCTCCCCCTTCATGGTATGGTAGCGGGGCATGATGTCCTTCATCACGCGGGTGAGGAC
>CANRNP010000065.1 GCA_947632015.1 uncultured Clostridia bacterium
CCCGACAGCGTGACCTCGATCGGAGATGATGCGTTCTTTGGGTGTAACGGGTTGACTTCGGTCACAATCGGTAGCGGCGTGACCTCGATCGGAAGCTTGACGTTCGCGGGGTGTAGCGGGTTGACTTCGGTTACGATCGGCAGCGGTGTAACCTCGATCGGAGAAGGTGCGTTCTATGGTTGTAGCAACCTTAAAGAAGCAAATTTCAAGAATCCGAACGGATGGACATTGGGTGGTAATGCCGTTTCGGGACTTGACGACCCCGCAACTGCCGCCGAGTGCTTGCGGACAAATTCTAATCCTTGGACAAGAAAAGATTAAGGAGTGATTTTTCGTAGTTTTTCCGCCGCGGGCGGGGCGCATTTGCGCCCCGCCCGCGGCGTTCTATCGCCCCGCTCCGCCTGAAAAAGAGCAAAAAACGGCGGGCGGAATTTTATTTGCGCAAAATCGCTTGTGAAATCGCGCGAAAGATGTTACAATATGTTTATGGCAGTCGAACGTAAATTCATAGATTGGGAAGCCACGGGCTATAAATTATTCCGTTTGCGGAGCGACAACGCCCGCCTCAGAAAGTTTGTTTGCAGTGCGATCAAAAAGAATGCCGGCAAATGCAATAATCCGTCGGAAAATTGCGACGCCTGCGAGGATCGATTCGTGGATAAGAGCATAAGCCGCCCGGAGCTTGCGGCGGTTTTCGGCGTTTCCGAGAGCGTGATCAATAACTGGGAATCGGGCAGGACGGAAGTCGGGATCGAAGATCTGTTGTTCTATTGTCAGATCGCAGAAGTAAATTTAGAGGATATTTTGGTATTCTATCCGTAAGATAACGGCGCTTTGCGGGTTTAGAGAGGGAATCTTGTAAAAATTACAAGGTTCCTTTTATTATATGAGGAAGGTTGTCTCCCGTGCAATGAAATCCTCTCGACAAGATATGCCGCCGTCCCGTATAATATAGCCATAAAATAAGTGCGGGAAACGCACGGAACATCGGAGGAAAAAATAGTGGCAGACAACATTTTCGGAACAAAACGCAACATCGACGTCGTGTTTTGTATCGACGGTACGGGCAGCATGGCTCCCTGCATCGAAAGCGTAAAGGCGAACGCGCGCAGATTCCATCTGGAATTCGTCAGCAAAATGACCGACCTCGGCAGCGAGATCGACTCCATGCGCGTGAAGGTCATCGTATTCCGCGACTATCACGACGACGGAGACCAGGCAATGGTGGAGAGCCCCTTCTTCGAATTGCCGACCGATACGGCGGATTTCGAAAAATTCCTGGCGGATATTTCGGCGAACGGCGGCGGCGACGGACCCGAAAACGGGCTCGAAGCATTATATTATGCGATGAAGTCCGATTTCACGACCGGGGCAAAGGACAGACAGGTCATCGTTCTGTTTACCGACGCCGAGGCGCTCGAACTCAGACAGAGAGCCGCCGAAGCGGGTTATCCCGCCGACATGGTAGACGAAACCGGGCTCGTCGATATGTGGGCTTGTGTCGCGCAGGATCCCGGCTTCAAACTCCGCGAGCGCAACAAGAGGCTCGTGATGTTTGCGCCCGAAGGAACGAAGTATAAGGAACTCAAATCCAAGCTGAACCGCAGTGTGTTCGAGCCCGTAAGCATGGCGGACGGTCTCGGCGACATCGACTTCAAAGAGATCATCAGCATCATTGCGGCTTCCGCAAGCAACGTTTGAGAACAAAAGCAGGGGCGGATAAGCATATAAGGGACAACCTCATAGGCTGTCCGCCCGAATTTTTCAGGAGGAAAAAATGAATTCACCGAATTTTCTTTCAACAAGACGCAACATCGACATCGTATTCTGCATCGACGGCACGGGCAGCATGACGCCGTGTATCGACAGCGTGAAGGAAAACGCGAGGCGCTTCTATGCCGATTTCGCCAAAGCGATGACGGATAGGGGAAGCGAGATCGACATGATGCGCATCAAGATCATCGTATTCCGCGATTACAAAAGCGACGGACAAAGCTCGATGGTCGAGAGCGCCTTCTTCGAACTTCCGGCAGAGGAGCAAGAATTTTCCGCCTATCTTGACGGGATCCATGCGTCGGGCGGATGCGGCGAGGACGCCAACGGGCTCGAAGCATTGCACTATGCGATGAAGTCCGATTTCACGACCGGTCCGAAGGACAGACAAGTCATCGTTCTGTTTGCGGATACCACGGCGATCCCGCTCGGTCTGCGCAAAGCCTATGCGGGATATCCGAGGGACATGGTAGACGACAACGGATTGCTCGAAACCTGGATGTGCATGCAAAAATATCCTACCAAACTTCGGGAGCGTTGCAAGAGGCTCGTGATGTTTGCGCCGAAGGGATCCTGCTACGAGGAGATGAAACAGCGCTATAACAGAAGCGTTTTTGTCCCCGTCGAGATCCACAGCGGGCTGGACGGCGTCGCATTTGACGATATTATCAAAATCATCGCCGCTTCGGCAAGCTCGGTGTCTTAACAAGCCCGGCGCCTTAACAAGGAGAAGAAAGAACCGATGAAATACAATGGGATTTATGAAGTGGAGCCCGCCTTTTTGAGAGGAAGCACGATCTTGTGGAAGAACACGGGGAACGGCGAATATGTCATTGCGACAAAAGGCGGCAGGAAATACTTCGTCAAGCGCAATATGCACGCCCGCTATCCCACAAAGGGCGAGTCCAAAGCCGTGTATGAGAAGTTCAAAGCCGAGGCGGAGGCTTTGCTGAAAAAGCAGGAGCGGCTTCGCCTGTTGATGAAGGGGCTCGACTGGTCGAGTGATTATATCGTCGTCGAGGAAGAAAACTTCTGGGACAGCGAGAAGATGTTTACGACTGTAACTCCTTGCATCCCCGACGCGCTTGACGATAAATACGATTACGCTTCCGTTCCGCTCGCCGCCTTCCTGCAACTGGCAAAAAGCGCCGCGGAGGCTTTGGAGAAACTTCATGCCCACGGCGTTATCCACGGCGACCTGAAAGAGAAGAACATCCTCGTTACGGACAGGGGCGGAAGATATGTCGCTTATCTGATCGACTTCGACTCGTCCTATCCCGCCGACGCGATCCCCGATTGGGAAAGTATCGGCGGTTCGGAAGGGTACCAAAGCCCCGAAGTCATGCTCTATGGCTCGGACGAAGGAGCGGCGCCCGCAACGACCATTACGGCGGCAACGGATATCTTCTCGCTCGGTGTCGTATTCCATAAGTGGTGGACGGGCTCTTTCCCCGGAGTGGATCTCGAACGCGGTTCGGTCGGCGCGGCAGTCTTTTTGGACAAAGAGGTAACGATCGACAAGAAGTTCGACGTGCGTATCGGCGCCGAATACGGGGCAACCTTGAAATCGCTCATCAACTGGATGTTCGCCAAAGACCCCGCCGACAGACCCACGGCAAAACAGGTCTTGGAAGTTCTTTCTGATCGGGCGGAAGTTCCCGAAGCGTTCCGCAAGGGAAATGACGACAAGCCCTTTGATACCGAGCTCTGGGAAGCGCATCAAGCGATCGCCGGTCTCATGGCGGTGAGCGAGCTTAAAGGGAAGGGCGTAAGATCGCTCAAACGTTACAACGACGGCGGCGGAAGCGGGAATCTGAAATACCGTGCCGTTATGACGGACGGTACCGAACGGGTGATGACGCTTTCGGAACTTTGCGACGCGGGTTATGCCGCGATCAAGGATGCGGAAGTGGAAGCTCCCTGGGAAGAACACATGATCGAGTTCGAGCCCGCCGAGGTGATCGCGAAAAAAGGCTATGCCAAGATCCGCAGATTGCGGATGGCTTTCCGGAAACGGTATCAGATCATATTCGCCTCCGGACGGGAGATCGACAAGGGGTATGAATGGCTGATTGCCGAAGGACTTGCACATCCGAAAACGGTAACGGTCGACGCCGACACGCCTTGGCCCGAACACGGAAGTGCCTACTGTGCCGAGAACATGGCGCGTCTCGGCGTGAAGAGCATATCGAGGATGGAAGTCGGCGGAGAACACCGTTACAGGATCGTCTACTTCGAAATGAAGGACGGAAAGAACAAGGTGAACGAAAGAGTCCCTGCAAACAATCTCAAACTCATGGGGTTCATTGTATGAAAAACGTAACGTTCAAATTCTATTCGGTTTTGAAAAACGAGGACGCCATGCCCTTCATCGGCGACGACCTTTTGGTCGCCGCCGACGGGTTGGGCGGCGCGGGATCCGCCGTTCACGCGATCGACCGGGCGAAACATCCGGATATGCGAAGCGAAATCTTTTCGGGCGCGTTCGGCGATCTTCCGCAAATTTCATCCGGGCTTCTGCGGTATTTCGAGGAACTTATAGAGCCGATGGCGGACGAAAAGGACGATACTTCCGCGCTGTGGGCTTCGAGGATCGCGATCGCCCGTTGCGTCTATGCGCTTACCGAGGGCGGCTTCAAGGGCGCCGCGCTGGACGATAAAAAAGTAAGGGCTGACCTTGCGGAGTTTATCGCAAAAGGTCTGCACGGCGCGGTAGAAAAATTCGGTCTGGAAAACGGCAAATACGACGATCAGTTGCTTTTGCCCACGACGCTGGCGTTTATCCGTTTTACCGAAGGGGAGAACTCCGTGATTGCCGAAGCCGTTTGGGCGGGCGATTCCCGCCTCTATGCGCTCACGCCGTCGGGATTAAAGCTCCTCTCGGTAGACGATGAGGACGATTCGGGCGCCATTACGAATTTGTTTTATGCCGACAATCCGAAAGTCCGCCTCAATTACATCCATCACGAGATTGGAAAACCTTGCATTCTTATGGCGGTCAGCGACGGGATATTCGATCCCTTTGTCCCGCATGAGCATTTGGGCGTCGAGCATACCCTGCTGTCCGCCATTTCGCAGAGCGGTACGGCGGAGGAACTCGCGGATAACCTTCGCGGCTTTTTCGACGGCGTTCACGGGGACGACGCTACGATGGCGTTTGTCTCTTTCGGCTTCGACGGGATCGCGGACATAAAAAAGACGCTCGAACAACGCACCGAAAGGATCCTTTCGATCCGTCAGAAGCAGGCGGAAATGCACTCCGCCCTCGAAGTGATGGATCTGTCCGAGGAGGAAGCGGCGCATTACGTGGAGGCGCGCACTGCCGATCGGTTTGACTATATCATCCCGATGTTGCTCGACGCCGCCGAGCGCGGAGTAGACGACATTGCCGTTACGGCGGAGATCCGCGGCGCCGCGGAGAGCATGCGGAGCGACGGAAAAACCGACGCGGAGAAAAGCAGAAGAGAAAGGCGGGATCGGGCATGGGCGGAACTCGACCGCTACGTTCTGTCCCATCCCGAACGGGTAACTGCCGAAATTTTAGTTCCTGCTCTCCCGAAATCCAAGAGGCAGAAAACGGCGTATTTGAAATTCAAAGAAACCGCCGATAAGCTGGCGGCGGCGCGGTCGGGCAGAAGCGGGACGGAAAGGGCTGCGGAAGGTCCCACCACCCAAAGGCAGAAACTTCATGAACGGATACAAGCAAAAATAAGCGAATGCCGTGAACGTTTCGACGCTCTGTGGGACGAAGAGGATCCCAAAGAGGCTAAAAAGCGCATAAAAGAGCTTGAAATTTCCATGGTCTGGTGCCGGATAGACAATGCTCTGAAATTCGGTACCGGGATTGGGGATATCGGAAGGCTTCCGTCAAGCGATCGGAAATTAGCGTATGCCGTTCGGGACTACAATGCGAAATACCGCGCGTCGAATTCGGAGCGGCGGGACGCGGAGAATATCGGAAGAGACTATGAACGGCAGTGGAAAGAGCTGTCCGGGTCTCTGAA
This sequence comes from uncultured Clostridia bacterium, assembly GCA_947632015.1. Taxonomy (GTDB): domain Bacteria; phylum Bacillota; class Clostridia; order Christensenellales; family Borkfalkiaceae; genus Gallimonas. The sequence continues at coordinate 5,778 of CANRNP010000065.1, forward strand.
ACGGGATAAGCGGTTGGCGGCGGCGTTGTTGCGCGACGACGCGATACGCAGATTCGGGCTGAACGGATCGGACGATGCGGTCGCTTCGACCCAAGGGAAAAAGAACAGGAACGATTTCCTGCGCGAATTGAAAGAGAGAAAGACGGAGATCGTTTCGGAAATTGTTCGTGCGCTTGCTGTCGGGTGCGACAGGACTTCGGTCATAGACGGGCAATATAATGCGACCAAGCTGGGTCTGTTCAGAACGTATTACAGACTGCGGGCGGACCCCGATAACGGAGCCAGGGAATTTGAGCGGGAACTGCTTGCGCTCGAATCCGAATATACGGGTTTGGTAGACCGCGCCGAAAGTTAAGGGAGCGGAAAAGAAAGCGGGCGGGGCGCGATTGCGCCCCGCCCGCGGCGTTCTATCGCCCCCGCCCGCATTCTAAGCCCCCACGGCGAACAAGATTGAGATTTCTCCACGCGGTCGCTTCGCTCCCTTGGTCGAAATGACAGAATGGCGCTTGCGGCGAACAAAGATCGTCCCCATTTTCGGTTGACTTTTCCGCGCGTACTTTTTATAATAAGAGAGTACAACTGAGAGGAATAGTCATGAGAAGATTTTTTACGAGCGAGAGCGTAACGGAAGGGCACCCCGATAAGGTGTGCGACTGCATTTCGGACAGCATTTTAGACGAACTCTTGAAGCAGGATCCCTCTACCCGCGCCGCGGTGGAGTGCTGCGCAGCCTATAATACCCTCTTCATCACGGGGGAAGTCACTTCCCGCGCGCATGTCGACTATGAACAGGTCGCGCGCAAAGTGATTCAAAATATCGGATATTACGCGGGAGATTTCGCTTACGATAAATGCAACGTCATTGCGCTCGTGCACGCGCAGTCGCCGGACATTGCGCTCGGCGTAGACAGCTCGCTCGAAAATAAGGCGGGCGGCGAGGAGAGCGACCTCATCGGCGCGGGCGATCAGGGCA
>CANRNP010000066.1 GCA_947632015.1 uncultured Clostridia bacterium
GTTCTGTTTCTCTAAGCGCGGCACGAGCCGCAGGCGAAGGAAACATCGCCTTTCTAATCACGTCATTCCGAGCGAAGTCGAGGAATCTCCTTAGTGTTAAGACTGCTGCGACCCTTCGACAGGCTCAGGGTGACATATTAGGAGCCCCTTCTAAATTCGTCATCCCGCCCTTAAAACCGCGTCCTCCCCTCTTTACAAAAACGGGCTGCGCGAGGGCGCAGCCGCAGAGGTTCATTCCAACGATACCAGATAGTAGTAAACGGGCTGACCGCCGCTGTGATAATCTACATCGCAATCGGGGAACGCTTCGCTCACCTTTTCCGCGAGCGCCGCGGCGTCCGCTTCCGCGATCTCGTCGCCGTAATAGAGGGTGATCACCTCATGCTGTTCTTCCTTCAAGCGGTCGAGCAATTTCAGCACCGTTTCGTCGATATTGTCGCTCTTTGCGAGGATCTTTTTATCGTCGAGCCCGATGATGTCCCCTTCCTTAATGTTGAATCCGTTCACGCTCGTGGTGCGGACGGCATGGGTCACGCTGCCCGCCTTCACGTTGTCGAGCGCGTGGATCATGTTCGTCTTGTTCTCCTCCACGCTCGCTTCGGGAGAGAACGCGAGCGCCGCCGCAAAGCCCTGCGGCACGTTGCGGGTGGGAATGACGTGGATGGTGCGGTTTTCGACGAGCGCTTTCGCCTGCTCCGCCGCCAGAATGATATTTTTATTGTTGGGGAAAACGAACACATTGTCCGCATTGATCTTCTGCACCGCCGTCGCAATATCGGAAGCGGAGGGATTCATCGTCTGTCCGCCCTCGATCACGCGGTCGACGAAAAGGTCTTTGAAAATATCCGAAATGCCCTCTCCCGCGCAGATGGCGAGCATCCCCTGTTCCTTTTTCTCCGCGGCGATCTTGGCTTTAAGCGCGCGGTTCTGTTCGAGCATATTCTCGATCTTGGGGCGGTCGAGTTCGCCGAGTTCGAGCGCATAAGTGAGCGCCACGCCCGGACAGTTGGTATGGACATGCACCTTGATCATTTCGAGATCGCCGATACAGATGACGGAATCGCCGATGTTCATGAGATTTTCTCTCAATTTATCGATGTCTGCAAGGGTGGTGCTCTTTTTCAGATTGATGACGAAGAACTCGGTGCAATAGGCGAACTGAATTTCACCGAGGTCCATGTTGATAATATCGGAATTGTCGCCGAAGTCGGCGTCTAAATTCTGCGCGGCGTTGGCGGCTTCCGTCTGCACTTCGGAGACGATCTCGTCCCCCATGATCGCCGCCTGGAAGCCGCGCATGATGGTCATAAGTCCCACGCCGCCCGAATCGACGACGCCCGCCTTTTTCAGAACGGGGAGAAGTTCGGGGGTCTTTGCAAGCGCCCTGTCCCCTTCCTCGATGACCGCGGGGATGAACGTTTCGAACTCGCGGAGCTTGCCCGCGTTTTTCACGGCGAATTCGCTCATGAGGCGCATGACCGTGAGGATCGTCCCCTCTTTGGGGATGGCAACGGCGTTATAAGCGACTTTGGTGCCCGCTTCGAGCGCCTTTGCGAACGAGCGGGTATCCACTTCGGGCTTCCCGACGCGGAGGACGGAGCAGATCCCTCTGAAAATCTGGGAGAGGATGACCCCCGAATTCCCGCGCGCCCCTTTTAAGGCGCCCTTCGAGACGCAATCGCAGACCTCCATAAAGTTGTTGGAAGTGGTATTCGAAAGTTCCTTTACCGCCGATTGCATGGTGAGGGACATATTCGTCCCGGTATCGCCGTCGGGAACGGGAAAGACGTTGAGCGCGTCCACCTTCGCCCGATTGTTATCCAGCATTTTTGCGCCGACCAACACCATTTTGCGGAAGGTCGCGCAGTTGATTGTTTTCTGCATGAGATACTCCTTGAATTCTCTGCCTCGGATATCCTGATTGAGGAAAACGGGCTTGCCGCCTGACGGAGCAGGTTACAGTTTCAAGCCCATGACGTTGACGTTCACGGTGTCCACGATCATGCCCGTAAACTTTTCAACCTTATATTTGATCGCTTCTTTCAACGATTCGGCAACCGCCTCGATGGAAACGCCGTACTTTATGAGGACATAAACGTCGATAAAGATGCGGTTGCCCTGCGTAACGACTTTTACGCCCTTTCCGCCCGCGTCCTTTTTGAGGAGCTCGGCGAGGGTGTCGGTAAAACGGCGCGCAACGGTATCCACGATGCCATAACTTTCCATCGCGGCCTGAGAGGCGACCTTTGCGATCGCGAGATCGGAGATCGAAATTTTACCGTAAGCATTGCTTGTGCTGACCGACATAAATTTCTCCCGTGCGAGCGTAGCCCGAAAAAACGGTCCTTTTGGCTCGCTATTACCTATTCTATCCTATTCTTCCTTTTTTTGCAAGCAATATTAAAAAAAATCTCGCGGAAATCGGAAATTTTTCTGAAAATGACCGCCTTTTTAATTGCATTTTCCAAAGAAAAATGATATGATGTTAAAGATTTCCGTATGGGGACTTTCCGTGCGGAGAATTTCGGAGTTTCCTATTCGGAGGTGAAAATATGTCGAGAGTTTGCAGCGTCTGCGGAAAGGGACGTACAAGCGGTAACAATGTGAGCCACTCCAACCGCAAAACGAAACGGGCGTTCAACGTCAACGTGCAGAAAGTGACTTATAAGGCGGACGGCAAGGTGGAAACAGGTTATATCTGTGCGCGTTGCCTCAAAAGCGATAAAGTAGAACGTGTATAAAACCGTCGGAACGGCAAGCCCCGTCGCCACAAAGGCGTCGGGGCTTTTTTTGTCCTCTTTTTGTCCCCTCCTCTTTTTTTTTCCGTAGCTCTTGACAATTCGCCCTGAAAGACCTATAATGGAAGCCGAAAAGAGCCGTAGGGGGCGGCAAAACATGCTCGAACTGAAAAATCTCACCAAGATCTACAAGACGAAGGGCGGCGTCGAAGTGAGAGCGCTCGACGGCGTTTCCGTGAAGTTCAAAGAGACGGGTCTCGTGTTCTTCCTCGGAAAATCGGGGAGCGGAAAGAGCACTCTTCTGAACCTCGCAGGGGGCCTGGACGAGCCGACAAGCGGCGAGATCGTCGTGATGGGCAGATCTTCGAAGGATTTTACCCAAAACGACTTCGACAGCTACCGCAACACTTATGTGGGATTCGTCTTTCAGGAATACAACGTGCTCGAAGAGTTCAACGTGGAGGAAAACGTTGCCCTCGCGCTCGAACTGCAAGGCAAAACGCAGGAGCGGGAGAAGGTAAAACAGATCCTCGAAGAGGTCGAGCTCGGCGGGCTGGAAAAGCGCAGACCGAATACCCTGTCCGGCGGGCAGAAACAGCGCATCGCGATCGCCCGCGCGCTGGTGAAAGACCCCCAGATCATCATGGCGGACGAGCCCACGGGCGCGCTCGATTCGGCGACGGGCAAACAAGTGTTCGATACGCTGAAAAAGCTCTCGCAGACCCGCCTCGTGCTCGTCGTCTCCCACGACCGCGACTTTGCGGAGGAGTACGGCGACCGCATCATCGAGCTCAAAGACGGCAAGATCGTCTCCGACGTCACCAAGACGCGCGAGCGCGCCGAAAAGGACGACGCGGCGGTGAAACAGGTCGGCGAAGATACCCTCTTCGTGCGGGCAGGCGAGCCGAGCGAGGAGACGATCCGGGCGATCTCCGAATTTCTCCGGCGCGGAAAGGGAGAAATCGTCCTCACCAAGGGCGAGGCGGAGATCGAACGCTTCCGTCGCGCGAACCGCATCGACGGAAGCGGCGCAAAGACGCGCTTCGTTCAGACGGACGAGAGCGCAATCCCGCAAAAGGAATACGGGGAGACGGCGTTTATCCGCTCGCGGCTCCCCGCGCGCAAGGCGATAAAGCTCGGCGCCTCCGGGCTGCGGCTCAAACCCTTCCGCCTCGCGCTCACCGTTTTCCTCTCCTTCGTCGCCTTTACGATGTTCGGGCTCCTCTCCACGCTGATGCTCTACAATCCCAAGACGGTGATGAAACGGTCGTTCATGGGCGGCAGTTACGAGTATGTATTGCTCGAAAAGAAATTCTCCTATCTTTCGGAGAACCTTTTGACGGGGGAAAAGATCTCGGTGCAACAGCCCGCAAATTTTACCCCCGCGGAAGTGAGCTCCTTCGGGGAAAACGCCTTCGGGACGTATTCCCCCGTAAAGGCATGCAGCTGCTATAATTTTTCCTTAAAGGCGAACAAGATCAATTATTACCGCCCCGACGTGACGCATTTTTCATACATTCCCGCGGGAAATGCCCTCCGCGAGACGATCGTGGGAAGCTATCCGCAAAACGCGGGGGAAATCGCGGTGAGCTCTTACTTCGTCGAATGCGCGAAGGCGCACACCTTTACCACCGTAAACGTCCTCGGCGACGGAAAGACGTCGTTCGGCACGCAAAAGACGATCGAATCCGCGGAAGATCTCATCGGGGAATATCTTTTGGGGCTTCCGGGCGCCCCTCTCAAAGTGACGGGTGTGTTCGACAGCGGAACGATCTCTTCCGCTTTCGACGCACTGAAACGCGGCGAATCGGGGCTGAACGGCATTACGGACAGCGTCGCATACCGGACATATCTCTCCACGACCCCGCACACGCTCGTTCTGACGAGCGAAGATTACTTCCGCGCCAATGCCGAAGCGTTCGATCTTCCCTCGGTAGAATATTTCCGTTCCTTCACGAGCGGCACGGTGACGATGCGCTTTACGAACGGGGAGGAGCTGTCCGAAAAGGTCTATCGCGCGGCGCAGGTCTACGACGGGGACGCGGCGCTGAGCCTGCCCGTCCGCTTTTTCGGGGAGAGAACGTCGGGCGCGCTCGCTCCCGACGAGGCGATCCTTCCCCTCTCCGATCTGTTCGAATATTACGACCGCGGGTATTTCGAAGGCGCTCCTTCCGTAGCGGGAGCGCGCGCCGACCGGGAGGAATTCCAAAAGATCTTCCGCACGCTGACCCCGTCCGCGGAAAACGAGGACGGCGAGCTCTATCGCGCGCCCTCGCAGGAGGAGATTGATTCGGGGCTTGCCTACCTTTTTGAGGTATTCGATGCGCTTCCCCTGCCCCAGGCGGAATGCGGACAGGGCGTCCTCAAAATCGTCGGCTTCACCCTGCCCGATTATGTCCATTCCTACGCGGAAGGGTTCTATGCCTCGGAAGAACTGCTCGAAAACTACACGTTCCGCAGTAGCGGGAAGCTGGAAACGAACTACATACGCGAAGCGGACGCCCTCTATCCGGGCATGATGGCGCGCGTCGTGCAGAAGGGCGAGATCGAATCTCTCCTCGGCCGCGTCGACGTGCTCAACGGACAAAACGACGTGACCTATCTCATGCAGAACATTCTGTACACGAACGTTCTTTCCGCCAACCGCATCATCGAGCTGCTTTCGCTGATCTTCCTCATCGCGGGGCTGGTGCTTGCGCTGTTTGCCGCCCTCTTGCTCTTCAACTTCATTTCGATGACGATCGCCAACAAGACGAAAGAGATCGGCATTCTGCGCGCGGTGGGCGCCCGCGGGATCGACGTTTTCAAAATTTTCTTCTTGGAGAGCGGCATCATCGTGGGCGGGTGTATCCTGCTCGCCATTTTGGGGAGCGTCGTGATCACCGCCGTGCTCAACGGATATTTGAAAACGGCGATCGGGCTTGAAGTGGCTCTGTTCGTATTCGGACCTCTTTCGGTTCTGATCATGTTTGCCGTGGCGGCGGTCGTGGCGCTTCTCGCGACCTTCCTACCCGTCTATTTGGCGGCGAAGCGCAAACCCGTGGAGAGCATCCGTTCCCTATAACAACGAAACCGGCAAGCGCCGAGGCAATCGCCTCGGCGCTTTTTTTGCTTGGCTCCTCCTTAGGAGGAGCTGTCGAGGCGATAGCCGAGACTGAGGTGGTGTCCTTTCTTCTAATCCGTCACCCTGAGCCGCCGCGCGAAGCGGGCGTGTCGAAGGGTCTCCGCAGTGTTTTCTTGCCCCCTCCTTAGGAGGGGGGGAGGGGGGGTGGTGTCCTTTCTTCTAATCCGTCACCCTGAACGGAGCGAAGCGAAGCCGAAGGGTCGCCGCAGTGTTTTCTTGCCCCCTCCTTAGGAGGGGGGGGAGGGGGGGTGGTGTCCTTTGTTCTAAAACGTCACCCTGAACGGAGCGAAGCGCAGTCGAAGGGTCTCCGCAGCGTTTCCTTGGCGCCTCCTTTGAGGAGGAGCTGTCGAGGCGATAGCCGAGACTGAGGTGGTGGCATAAACACGTCCCCCTGCCCCGCTTCTAAATATGTCACCCTGAGCCGCCGAGCGAAGCGAGGCGTGTCGAAGGGTCTCCGCAGTGTTTTCTTGCCCCCTCCTTAGGAGGGGGGGAGGGGGGGTGGTGTCCTTTGTTCTAAAACGTCACCCTGAACGAAGCGAAGCGAAGTCGAAGGGTCTCCGCAGTGTTTTCTTGCCCCCTCCTTAGGAGGGGGGGGGAGGGGGGGTGGTGTCCTTTGTTCTAAAACGTCCCCCTGAACGGAGCGAAGCGC
>CANRNP010000067.1 GCA_947632015.1 uncultured Clostridia bacterium
GCTTTTCGATGAGACCGACGATCTCTGCGGGATCGTTGACCTTCGCAACGCCTCTCTCGACACGGCCCGTAGCAACGGTGCCGCGACCGGAGATGGTGAACACGTCTTCGACGGGAAGCAGGAAAGGCTTCTGATCGTCACGCTGAGGCGTGGGAATGTAGCTGTCGACAGCGTCCATGAGCTCGAGGATGCACTTGCATTCGGGAGCGGCGAGGATCTCGGCGTCGGAAGCGCCGCTGGTCGCCTTCTCGAGCGCCTTCAAAGCGGAACCCTTGATGATCGGGATGTCGTCGCCGGGGAAGTCGTAGGAGGAGAGCAGCTCTCTGATCTCCATCTCGACGAGGTCGAGAAGTTCGGGGTCGTCCATCTGGTCGACCTTGTTCAAAAAGACGATGATATAGGGCACGCCGACCTGACGGGCGAGCAGGATGTGCTCACGGGTCTGGGGCATGGGACCGTCGGTCGCCGCGACGACGAGGATCGCGCCGTCCATCTGCGCCGCGCCCGTGATCATGTTCTTGACATAGTCTGCGTGACCGGGGCAGTCGACGTGTGCGTAGTGACGGGAATCCGTCTGATATTCAACGTGCGCCGTGTTGATCGTGATACCGCGCGCCTTCTCTTCGGGCGCCTTATCGATCTCATCGTAACGCATTTTCTGTGCCTGACCTTTGCAAGCCATAACCATGGTGATAGCTGCGGTCAAAGTGGTCTTGCCGTGGTCAACGTGGCCAATGGTGCCAATGTTTACGTGCGGCTTGCTTCTGTCGAATTTTGCCTTTGCCATTTTGAGTATTCCTCCGAAAAATTTTTTATTTTTTGATAACTTCTTCCGCTTGGGAAGCGCAGCTATCTATCATGCGATAAAGAGCTGATTTTGCTTATCGGATTCATTATAACCGAAACGCAAAATTTTTGCAAATGTTTTTATGCAAATTTTTCCGATTTTGAGCAAACTGCTCAATCTCTCTTCGAACGGTTCGTGATGATCTTCTCCGAAAGGCTCTTGGGAACCTCTGCGTAGTGGTCGAACTGCATCGTGAACTGTCCTCTGCCCTGCGTCCGCGAACGCAAATCGGTCGCATAGCCGAACATCTCCGAAAGAGGCACTTCGGCGTCGATGACTTTCGCGCCGCCCCGATCGTCCGTGCCGAGGATGTTCCCTCTGCGCCCGGAAATATTTCCCATAAGGTCGCCGAAATAATCCTCCGGGGTGACGATCTCCACCTTCATGACGGGTTCGAGCAGCACGGGCTGCGCCTTTTCGAGCCCGTTTTTGAGCGCCATCGAACCTGCGATCTTGAACGCCATTTCCGAAGAGTCGACCTCATGGAAACTACCGTCGTAAACTTCCACCTTGAAGTCTACCACCTCGTAGCCCGCGAGGAAGCCGTTCTTCGCCGCCTCCTGGATGCCCTTGTCGATGGCGGGGATGAACTCCTTGGGAATGGAGCCGCCCACCGTCATATCTTCAAAGGTATAGCCCGCGCCGCGCTCCTGCGGAATGAGCCTGATCTTACAATGACCGTATTGCCCTTTGCCGCCCGACTGGCGCTTGTAGAGCCCTTCCGCTTCGACCGCCTTCTTGAAGGTCTCGCGGTAGGCGACCTGGGGCGCGCCGACGTTCGCTTCCACGTGGAATTCGCGCAGAAGCCTGTCCACGATGATGTCGAGGTGCAACTCGCCCATGCCCGCGATGATGGTCTGCCCCGTCTCCTGATCGGTATAGGTGCGGAAGGTGGGGTCCTCTTCGGCGAGCTTCACGAGCGCCATCGTCATCTTTTCCTGACCGGCTTTCGTTTTGGGCTCCAAAGAAAGTTGGATCACGGGATCGGGGAATTCCATCTTTTCGAGCACGATGGGATGCTTCTCGTCGCAGAGCGTATCGCCCGTCGTCGTGTTTTTCAGCCCGACGATCGCGCAGATGTCGCCCGAATAGATCTTGTCGATGTCCCTTCTCTCGTTCGCGTGCATCTGGACGAGACGTCCCACGCGCTCCTTCTTTCCCTTCGTGGAGTTATAGACGTAGGAGCCCGCTTCGAGCACGCCCGAATAGCAGCGGAAGTAAGCGAGGGTGCCGACGTAAGGATCGGTCGCGATCTTGAAGGCAAGCCCCGAAAAAGGCTCGTCGTCGGAAGTTTTTCTCTCTTCTTCCTCCTCGGTATCGGGATTGACGCCCTTTACATGGTCGACGTCGAGAGGGCTGGGCAAGAAGTTGATGACGGCGTCCAGAAGGAACTGCACCCCCTTATTGCGGTAGGAAGAGCCGCAGAGCATGGGGATCGCCTCCACTTTGAGGCAACGGATGCGGAGCCCTTTGATGATCTCCTCTGCGGAAAGGTCGCCCTCTTCGAGGAACTTCTCCATGAGTTCGTCGTTGGCAAGCGCCGCCTCTTCGGCGAGCTTTGCGCGGTACTCTTTGGCGAGCCCAAGCATATCTTCGGGAATGGGCTCTTTGCGGAAGTCCTTTCCGAGGTCGTCGTAGTAGACCTCCGCTTCCATTTTGATGAGGTCGATGATGCCGCGGAAGGTCGCTTCCTTGCCGATGGGCAATTCGATGGGTACGGGATTCGCGCCGAGGCGCTCGCGGATCATGCTCTCGACATGGAAGAAATCCGCGCCGTTGATGTCCATCTTGTTGACGTATGCGATGCGGGGGACTTTGTACTTATCCGCCTGGCGCCACACGGTCTCGGACTGGGGCTCCACGCCGCCCTTCGCGCAGAAGGTGGCGACGGACCCGTCGAGAACGCGGAGCGAACGCTCCACCTCCACGGTGAAGTCGACGTGACCGGGCGTATCGATGATGTTGAAACGATGCCCTTTCCAGATGCAGGTCGTCGCCGCGGACGTGATCGTAATGCCGCGTTCCTGCTCCTGCACCATCCAGTCCATGGTAGCGGCGCCTTCGTGGACTTCGCCGAGCTTGTGCGTCTTGCCCGTGTAGAACAAGATGCGCTCGGTCGTCGTCGTCTTTCCGGCGTCGATATGCGCCATGATCCCGAAATTTCTGGTATGCGCTAAATCGTATTCTCTCGGCATAAGTTACCTGTTCTCCTCTCAGAATCTGAAATGTGCAAACGCCTTGTTGGCCTCTGCCATTCTGTGTGTATCTTCTTTCTTCTTCACCGAAGCGCCGGTATTGTTGTAGGCGTCCATGAGCTCGGCGGCGAGCTTTTTGCTCATTTCGCGCTCACTGCGTTTTCTCGTTGCCGCAACGAGCCAACGGATGGCGAGCGTCTGGCGGCGTTCGGGTCTGATTTCGATGGGGACCTGATAGTTGGCGCCGCCGACTCTGCGCGCCTTCACTTCGACGACGGGCGTGATGTTGGAGAGCGCCTGCTTGAAGATCTCCATCGGGTCTTGGTTCAATTTTTCTCCCATTTCGCGGAATGCTTCGTACACGATCCTCTGCGCAACGCTCTTTTCGCCGTCGAGCATGATCTGGTTGATCAATTTCGCGACGACGGTGCTGCCATATACGGGATCGGGAAGCACTTCTCTCTTGGGAACTTTCCCTCTTCTGGGCATGATAATATCTCCTTGAAATAGATTTTTTGCGGTTTCCCGCAGGGCGTCCGCCCTGAAAGTCTGCTGTCGCTTGCCCCGCGTGGGGGTAGCGGCTCTTCTCCCCTGCAATAAGGGAATACTGCCTACTCTTCGGGGCTTCTTTGTTTGAAGAATTCCGAAAAATAGGGGAAATAAGTTCACACGTTTCTTTTTCTTGCCGCTTGTCTCGCCCTCGCGATGCTCTGGCGCGAATGCGTTTGTCGCTCCGCGAGCTACGCTCCAAACGTGAAGCGGCAATCGTAGCAAAAAGAAATGTCGTGATTGCTGCGGTCGTGCGGCGTTTCACGGCAGAAGTAAATTCCGCCTACGCCGCTCGGCGAATGAAGGAATTCAAATCACGGCGCAAGCAGGGTTTCCCTGCGCCCGCGCACCCCATTTGCGCACACCTGCGCTCAGCCATCACGAAAATTTGTCTGCAAGACAAATTTTGTGATCCATTTATTTAGGGCGTTTTGCGCCGTACTTGCTGCGGCTCTGCTTCCGCTTCGCAACGCCCGCGGTATCGAGCGCGCCGCGGATGATGTGATACCGCACGCCGGGAAGGTCTTTCACTCTTCCGCCGCGGATGAGAACGGAGCTGTGCTCCTGCAAGTTGTGACCCTCGCCGGGAATGTACACAGTACCTTCCTGCTTGTTGGTGAGGCGTACCCTTGCGATCTTTCTCAACGCCGAATTCGGCTTCTTGGGAGAGGTGGTGGTCACCTGCAAGCATACGCCGCGCTTCTGCGGGCAGCTGTCCAGAATCGGGCACTTGGACTTGTACGCTTCTCTCTCTCTGCCCTTCTTGATGAGCTGATTGATGGTAGGCATCTTGGCATTTCCTCCTTTTTTTATTTTTCGGAATATCTTCAAACCGCCGAAACGATTTCAAAGAACGATCTCTCGCCGCAAACCGTGGCACGCGGCGGCGTTTTTCCCGCAAAGCGCGCAAAAAAACACGCCCTTTTACGGCAGACTGCTATATTTTAGCAGGAAAACCGCGATTTGTCAAACGATTCTCGGCTTTTTTTTCGCGGTTTCCGCATATTTGCGCAAAATTTTCCGCATGATTTTCTTTTGGGAAAGTATTGACAAATTTTCCCAAAAGTTATATAGTATAGGGCGAAAAAATATTTTGAAAAGAAGGAGAACCATTTCATATGAACAAAATGACCGTGAAAGACGTGAAAGACTGGCAGGGAAAACGGGTCCTCGTGCGTTGCGATTTCAACGTTCCCATGAAGGACGGGGTGATCACCGACGAGAACCGCATCATGGGCGCGCTCCCCACCATCCGCTATCTTATGGAGCACGGCGCAAAAGTTATTCTCTGCTCGCATATGGGCAAGCCCCATTCCATTTTCTCTGACGAGGTAAAACTCAACAAGAAGGATAAAGCGAAGGTGGAAAAGGGCGAAACGACCGCCGAAGCGATCATTGAAAAGGCAAAGAAGGACGAGCCCAAAAAGCTCACCCTCGCCCCCGTTGCCGCCCGCCTCAACGAGCTCCTCGGCGGCAAAGTTACCTTTGCGAAAGACGTTGTCGGTCCCGACGCGACGGCGAAAGTCGCCGCCTGCAAGGAAGGCGAATGCGTCCTGCTCGAAAATCTCCGCTTCCACTGGGAAGAGGAGAAGAAAGACCTCGAATTCTGCAAAAAACTCGCCGCGTTCTGCGACATCTATGTCAACGACGCCTTCGGCACGGCGCACCGTTCGCACGCTTCCACGGCGGCGATCGTGGAATACGGGCTCGTCAAGACCGCTGTCTGCGGCTTCCTCATCGAAAAGGAGCTCACCGTCATGGCGGATTCCCTCGAACATCCCGTTCATCCCTTCGTCGCGATCCTCGGCGGCGCAAAAGTTGCCGATAAGCTCGGCGTCATCTCCAACCTGCTCGAAAAGTGCGATACCCTCATCATCGGCGGCGGCATGGCTTACACCTTCCTCAAAGCGCAGGGCTATGAAGTGGGTACTTCCCTCGTCGACGACGAGAAGCTCGATTATTGCAGGGAAATGATCGAAAAGGCGAAGCAGGCGGGCAAAGAACTTCTTCTCCCCGTCGATACGGTGATCACCGCGAGCTTCCCCGATCCCATCGACGCGCCCGTTTCGGTAAAGACCGTCTCCTCGACGGAGATCCCCGCGGACATGATGGGGCTCGACATCGGCGAAGAGACGAGAAAGCTGTTCGCGGCGAAAGTGAAGAGCGCAAAGACGGTGATCTGGAACGGTCCTATGGGCGTATTCGAGAATCCCACGCTTGCCGCGGGTACCGTGGCGGTGGCGCAGGCGCTCGCGGACGCGGAAGGCGCAACGACGATCGTCGGCGGCGGCGACAGCGCGGCGGCTTGCACCCAGCTTGGCTTTGCGGATAAGATCACGCACATCTCGACGGGCGGCGGCGCTTCCCTCGAACTCTTCGAAGGCAAAGTCCTTCCCGGCATCGCATGCCTGAATGAGAAGAAGTAAAAATTCACAGGAAAAGGTTTCGAACGATTCTTTGCTCGCACCCCCCCTCTCTTGGCGCCTCCTTTGAGGAGGAACAGCGCCTTCTGCCAACGGTTGATAACCGTTGGCGCGCTGTGACAGGAGTGAGCGCATTTGTAGCGCGAACGGTGACCGAACGCGGGGCTCTACCCGCGTGAGAAGGGTGGATTGCCGCACAGCGGCGAGACGGAAGGGGTGTCGTTC
>CANRNP010000068.1 GCA_947632015.1 uncultured Clostridia bacterium
GCAGGAATTCTTCGCCGTCCCCCTCCTTGTTGCGGGTCCCTTCGGGGAACATCGAAACTTTTTCCCCGTTTTTCAGCACCTTCATCGCGTCGATGACCGTCCGCATGTCCGAGCCGTTGCGCATGGCGGGGATGGCGCCGATGTTGCGCGCCCAAAAGCCCACGAAGGGAACGTTGAGGAGGGAATCTTTCATGAGGAAATGGATCCCCTCACCCGTCGTGCGGGCGGGATAAAAAATATCCCACAGACAGTAGTGGTTGCCCATGTAAATGTATGCGCCGAGCCCTACCTTTTTATGCCCGTAAAGCTTGTAGGGATATACGAGAAAATGGATGGGATAAAAGAGGAAGCGCAAAAGGTTGAGAAGGTGCATCACGTGCTTCCCCTTTTTGTTTGCGGGGAAGAGCAGTTTCCGCTTTTTCTCCTTTTCCTTCTTTTTCCCCTCTTTTTGCGGGTTTTCCCCTTTCGTTTCCTCTTTCGGCGGCTTCTCCGCCGTTTCCGATTTCTTTTCGTCCATCAAAGGTTCTCCTGGATATGTTGCTTCACGGCGGCGAGCACTTCTTCGACCGTCATTTTCGAGGTGTCGATCTCGATGGCGTCGTCCGCCTTTTTGAGGGGCGCCAGCGCGCGGGTCGAATCCTGTTCGTCGCGGCGGATGATCTCGGTGAGCAGTTCGTCAAAATCGACCGCGTACCCCTTCTCCGTCAATTCGTCGTAGCGGCGGCGCGCCCGCACCCGCGGAGAGGCGGTGAGGAAGAACTTGAAATCCGCCTCCGGCAATACGAAGGTGCCGATGTCCCGCCCGTCGAGCACGCAGGACATCCTGCCCGCGATCTCGCGCTGTTTTTCCGTCATGTGCATGCGCACGCTGGGGTGTTTGGAGACGGTGGAAGCCGCCATCGAAACGGGAGGCCGCCTGATCTCTTCGGAGACGTCCTTCCCGTCGAGCAAAGTGTGCTGCTGACCGTTTTCGAACACGACGTCGAGTTTCACGTCCTTCATGAGATCGACGATCCCCGCCTCATCCTCAACGTCTACCCCCGCTTCGAGCACTTTGAGGGCGCAGGCGCGGTACATGGCGCCCGTGTCGAGGTAGAGGATGCGGTAGTCGCGGGCGAGCATCTTCGCGATCGTGGATTTCCCGCTGCCCGCGGGTCCGTCGATGGCGATATTGATCTTGCCCGAAATGTCCTTCCTGAGCACCTTCGCGCCCCGCAAATAGACGTGCTTGGGATCGACGTTCTTGCCCACGAAAAGCATCGCGCGGATGCACAGCGGCAGGCTCCCGTCGATCTCAGGCTCCTGCGCCGAGAAGAGCGAACAACTTTCGAACCCCGCTTCCCGCGCCGCCTTTGCGGGATAGTAAGAATGAATATCGGAGGTCGAGGAAAAGACGAGGCTCACGATCTCGTCCCTCTTTAAGTCGTTGCGGCTCTCGATCTGTTCGAGAAGCTCCTTTACCGCCTTTCTGATCTCCTCCGCGCTGTCCGTGGGAATGGTCGTCGCGCCGCGAATCACCGTCATAATATCTCTCTCCTTTTGTGTATCAACATTATACTCGCCCGCGGGAAAAATGTCAACGAAATTTACGGTCGATCCCGCTTCCCGCGGCATATCCCGTCGCGAAGGCGATATGCAGGTTATACCCGCCCGTAAAGGCGTCCGCGTCGAGCGTTTCCCCGCAGAAGGCGAGCCCCTTCACCCGCTTGCTCTGCATCGTGGCGGGATCGATCTCGCCAAGCGAGACCCCGCCCGAAGTGACGACCGCCTCGTCGAACCCGCGGAGCTTTTTGGGGAAAATGGGAAACGCCTTCAAAGCATTTCCGAGCGCCCGCCGCTCCTCCGCGGTGACGGCGTTCGCCTGTTTCTCGCAGGAAACGCCCGCCGCCTTCAAGACGAGGAGCCCCAGCGTCTGCGGCAACAGTCCGCGGACGACGTTTTTCATCCGCTCGTTCTTCCGCTCGGAAAAATCGCGCAGAAGGCGGGCGTCGAGCTGCTTTTCATCGAGCGCGGGCTTAAAATCAAGCGCGATTTTGAGCCCGTCTGGCGGAAGGCGGTTGATTTGCGCCGACAGGGTGAGCACGAGCGGACCGCTCACGCCGTAATGGGTGAAGAGCAGCTCCCCCTGCTCGGAAAAGAGGATCTTTTCGCCGCGGCGGCAGGTGAGGACGCAATTCTTCACCGAAATGCCCTGCGCCGAGGCGATATTTTCCGCCGTCTCGATGCCGACGAGCGACGGCACGCAGGGTACGAGCGTATGTCCCGCTTCCCGCGCAAAGCGCATTCCGTCCCCCGTGGAGCCCGTGGAGGGATAGCTGAGCCCGCCCGTTGCCACAATGCAAAAATCGCAAAAAATTTCTCCGTTTTGCGTGATTATGCCACGCATAGTACTATGCAAAATGTCGATTTTCAAAACTTCTGTGTTCAAAAGTATGGTCACACCGACGTCTCGGCACATTTTTTCGAGAGTTTTCGTAACGTCGCTCGCATGGTCGGACAAGGGAAATACCCGCCTTCCGCGCTCTGTTTTGAGGGGCAGCCCGTTCTCCTCGAAGAGCTGCATGAGGGCGCGCGGGGGGAAACGGTACACGGCGCCGCGCAAAAATTTTTCCCCGCGGACGACGTTCTGCAAAAAGACGTCGGGCGGACAGTCGTTGGTGAGGTTGCACCGCCCTTTCCCGGTGATATAGATCTTCTTGCCGAGCTTTTCGTTTTTTTCGGCGAGGACGACTTCATGCCCCTCCGACGCGGCGGCGTACGCCGCCATGAGTCCGCTCGCTCCACCGCCGATCACGACGACTTTCATCTCTTTCTCCTTAACAAAACGAGGGCAACCGCCCCCGTGTGTTGATGATGTTTTCCTACCCTTGCTTTCCCTCGCGCGTTTCGCGCGGGGGAAAGTGGCACGTCGTGCCGAAAGGGGGACAATACACCGTGCAAGAAAATAAGGTGACCCCCTCCCCCGCTAACGCGAGGGCGGGCAAGAATCCTGTTCCGAACCACTTGCGCGTTGGAAAACCACGCTTTTCCATAAGCGCACTCCATTTGCCGCACACCTGCGGCTTAGTGTCCGATGAAACGAACGAGAGGAGCAACTAAATGAAAACATAGAGAGGGTTTCCTCGCACAATCCTTTTCGAAGAGACACCCCCTCAGTCACCTGTGGTGACAGCTCCCCCTCAAAGGGGAGCCAAGGGGGTGGCGCCAGCAAAGAATTGTGCGAAACTATACCGGATAGACCCCCGTCTTTGCCATGTCGCCGTCGACGCCTTCCCGCGCAGCCTTTCTCCATTTGAAGAAATTCTCCGCAACTTCGGGGAAGGAGGCGTAGGAGAGCACGTCCTCTTCCTGCGTGTAAAGCCCCTTCTCCACGAGCTCCGCTTTGAGCTTTTCGTACTCCGGCTGCAAATCGTCCGCGGGGCGGTAGGTGATGCGCTTTTCCCCTTTGAGCACCTTCTCGGCAACCTCTTCGTTGACGGGCATGGGGAGCTGTCCGTATTTGCCCGCGAACAGGTCCCGCGTTTCCTTCGTGACCATCTTATAGCGTTCGCCCATGACGACGTTCATCACCGCCTGCGTGCCAACGATCTGGGAGCTCGGCGTAACGAGGGGCGGATAGCCGCAATCCCTTCTTACGTTCGGCACCTCGGCAAGCACTTCTTGGAGTTTCTCTTCCTTGCCCGCTTTTTTGAGCTGGTTCATGAGGTTGGAGAGCATGCCGCCCGGCACCTGATAGATGAGGGTGTTCACGTCCACCTGCCGCACCTTGGGGTTGAGAGAACCCTCTTTTTCGAGTTCTTGCGCCACTTTTTTGAAGTGCTCGGCAATGGGAATGAGCTTTTCAAGGTCGATGCCCGTATCGTATTCCGTTCCTTTGAGGGTGGCGACGAGGGGTTCGGTCGCGGGCTGGGAAGTGCCGTTTCCGAGGGGCGAGAGCGCGGTATCGACGATGTCCACCCCCGCTTGGATCGCCATGAGGTTGACCATATCCCCCGTGCCCGTCGTGTTGTGGGTGTGAAGATGCAGTTTCGTTTCGGGACGGAGCGCCTTTTTGAGCGCGATGACGAGATTGTATGCGTCGAAGGGCAACAAGAGGTTCGCCATATCCTTGATACAGATGTTGTCCGCCCCCATGCTCTCGTACGTCTTGGCGAGATTTACGAAGTAATCGAGGTTGTAGACGGGTCCCGAAGTATAGGAGATCGCCGCTTCCGCGATGCCGCCGTAGCCCTCGCCGTACTTTTTCATCGCCTTCATCGAAGCCTCGATGTTGCGGGGGTCGTTCAGAGCGTCAAACACGCGGATGACGCGCACGCCGTTTTCGAACGACTTTTCCACCACTCTTTCGACGAGGTCGTCCGCGTAGTTGCGGTAGCCCAAGAGGTTCTGCCCTCTCAGAAGCATCTGAATGGGCGTCTTTTTCAGATATTTGCGCAGGGTGCGGAGCCGCTCCCACGGATCCTCGTGCAGAAAGCGCATGCAGGAATCGAACGTTGCGCCGCCCCATCCTTCGAGCGAGTAGTAGCCCACCTCGTCGAGCTGGGAAAGGACGGGGATCATCTGTTCCGTCCGCATGCGCGTTGCGGCGTGCGATTGATGCGCGTCGCGCAGGATCGTATCCATGATCATTACTTTTTTCGACATATTGAAAACTCCTTCAATGAAAAAGAGGAAAATTCCTCGCACAATTCTTTTCGAACTTAGCACCCCCTCAGTCGCTCGCATGCTCGTTGGCAGAAGGCGCTGTTCCACCTCAGGGGAGCCAAGTGTGGTGAGGGGTGGTGCGAGCAAAGAATCGTTCGAAACCCTAAATTTGCTTCCGCGAGAAGAACCACGCTTCTTCGCTGCGGGACACAATTTGCCGCATACTTGCGGCTTCTTGTCCGATGAAACGAACGAGAGGACAAAAAAGTTAAACCGTCAAGGAAAGTTTCCTCGAACGATTATTTTCGAAGCAACACCCCCTCACCGCCTACGGCGGAGCTCCCCCTCAAGGGGGAGCCAAGTGTGGTGAGGGGTGGTGCGAGCAAAGAATCGTTCGAAACCTTTTCGTGAACTTCTATCCGAAGCATGCGAGCAATATGCCCGCCGCCAGCGCCGAGCCGATCACTCCCGCCACGTTGGGTCCCATCGCGTGCATGAGCAGATGGTTCTGCGGATCATACTCCCTGCCGACATCCTCCGAAATGCGCGCCGCCATAGGCACCGCCGAAACGCCCGCCGAGCCGATGAGCGGATTGATCTTTCCCTTCGTGAGCTTGCACATGAGCTTTGCGGTGAGAAGTCCGCCGACCGTGCCGCAGTAGAACGCCACAACGCCGATGAGAATGATTTTGAGCGTATCGAAGGTGAGGAATACATCCCCCTTCGCCTTGCACCCGACCGCAATGCCGAGGAAGATCGTAACCGTATTCATGAGCCCGTTCTGCGCCTGCGAGGAGAGCCGCTCGACGACCCCCGATTCACGGAAGAGGTTTCCGAGCATGAGCATGCCGAGGAGAGGCACCGCGTCGGGAAGGAGCAAGCCCACCACGAGGGTGATCGCCACGGGGAAGATGATCTTCTCCACTTTGGAGACCTGGCGGAGGGGTTTCATGCGGATCATGCGCTCTTTCTTCGTCGTGAGGAGCCGCATGACGGGCTTTTGGATCACGGGGATGAGCGCCATATAGGAATATGCCGCGATGGCGATCATGGGCAGAAGGTCGGCGGCAAGCACTTTCGCTACATAGATGGCAGTCGGTCCGTCCGCGCCGCCGATGATGGCGATCGCCGCCGCCGCCGCGCCATCGAAGCCGAGCAAGATCGCGCCGAAGAGAGCGATGAAGATGCCAAGCTGTGCGCCCGCGCCGATGAACATGCTCTTCGGGTTGGCGATGAGCGGACCGAAGTCGGTCATCGCGCCGATGCCGAGGAAGATGAGCGGCGGATAGATGACCTTATCCACGCCGTAGTAGAGATA
>CANRNP010000069.1 GCA_947632015.1 uncultured Clostridia bacterium
GGTGACCTTGCCGGGAATCGAACCCGGGATTGCGCCGTGAGAGGGCGCCGTCTTAACCGCTTGACCACAAGGCCGTGTTTTATCTTCGATTCCCTCGCCGGGAATACTTCGGGGCTTTGCCCCTCGTGCCGCCCTTCGTCCGCAAACAAACTTCGGGCGGGGCGCCCCGTGACCGCCTGTTAAAACGCGCCCTCTTAACCGCTTGACCACAAGGCCGTGTTTTATCTTCGATTCCCTCGCCGGGAATACTTCGGGGCTCTGCCCCTCGTGCCGCCCTTCGTCCGCAAACAAACTTCGGGCGGGGCGCCCCGTGACCGCCTGTTAAAACGCGCCCTCTTAACCGCTTGACCACAAGGCCGTGTTTTATCTTCGATTCCCTCGCCGGGAATACTTCGGGGCTCTGCCCCTCGTGCCGCCCTTCGTCCGCAAACAAACTTCGGGCGGGGCGCCCCCGTGACCGCCTGTTAAAACGCGCCGTCTTAACCGCTTGACCACAAGGCCATGTTTGCTCTTTCAAACCGCAAAAAGGCAAGCCTCTTTCCGTTTGCTCCGTGATTATACCATATTCTCCGCGATCTTGCAATCGTTTTTCGCGGGATTGACAAAAAAATTTTTTGTTTCGCAAAACAAAAAAAGACATCCGCCTGTGCCGCAGATCGGAAAAGGTTAACCCGCTTCTCGCAGGTGGGTGTACCGCGCGCAAACTTCGGACTTTCCGCTTGAAAAGCAGACCTTGCCTATCTTGCCCGACAAGCACTCCCGTAATTTCTCTGTGGATCACGCATTCCCCGATCTCCGTACACCGCAGGTGTCGCTCTTATTATATCAAACCGCATAAAAAAAGGCAACTCTTCGCGGACAATTTCTCCCGGTAAATTTATCCGTGCAAAGCGCCTTTTTCAAAAGCCGAACGTTGCCGCGCTCAGATCCCCCGTATGATCGGGAAACGCACCGTGAGCACGTTGAGATTTTGCTTCGTGCGGTAAAAGATCTCCCCCGCGATACGGCGGATGATCGTCATGCCCATTCCGCCCTCGGCATAGGAATAGAGCTCTCTTTTCTCTTCGTTCGCTTGCAGGGGGTTGAAGGGCTCGCCGTCGTCCGTAAAGCGGATGATGAGACTGCTCTCCTCTTTCTCGCAACTGATCTGGATCGCCTTCGCGCCCGCATGGTCCACGATGTTCATAAAGATCTCCTCGCAGGCAAGCTGGATATTCCGCTTTCGGGGATCGTCTTGCAGCCAGCCGTCGAGCAATTCCTGCATGCTTTCGAGGTCCTCCTTCACGGGGCGGAGCAACCGCTGGACCCCCGCGGGAAAGAAGAGCGCAAGGGCGGCGAGATCGTCGCTCCGCTTCCCCTTGCAGAACTCCTCTGCCGCATTCAGAACGCCCTCTGCAACGCTCTCCGCGCTCAAAGCGTTCCCGTAATATTCCTTTAACACGGTGAACATCCTGTCGTAACCGAAGCTCTCCCCGTCCCCGCCGGCATTCGTGACGCCGTCGGTATAGAAGAACATCCCCTGCCCGTGGCGGAGAGTAAACTGCTCGTCGGTATAGACCGCGTCGGGATAGAGCCCGACCGGGGTGCCCGCGCGCATGCGCAAAAAGCCGAGCGCCTCGCCCGCGATCACGGGAGGAACGTGCCCCGCGTTCGCATAGCGGCATTCTCCCGAATCGAAGTCGAATACCGCGCAAAAGACGGTTGCGGCGAGCGCCTCGCCGTTCCCCTCCCGCAGGACGGTATTTGCGGCGCCGAGCGCCTCCGCGGGGGACTTGCCGCCCGCGATCTCCGCCCTGAGCACGCTCAGAAGTTTTGCCGCGAAGAGGGAGGCGGGAAGCCCCTTCCCCCACACGTCGCCGATGGCAAAATAGGCATGCCGCTTATCGAGCGGGAAGCCGTCGCAAAAGTCGGCGCCTGCGTCCGCCGCGCGGAGCACCTTTGCGCTTACGCTGTAAGTGAGCCCGCCGAACGTGAGCCGTGCGGGAAAGACGGATTCGGAAAGTTTCTCCGCGGCGATGAGCTTTTCGCGCTCCGTGGCGGAGGCATCGGAAGTTTCCGCGACCTCCTTTATGAGCCCGACGAGCTTTTCCTCTTCGCGGGAGAGCGTTTCCGAGAGCTCCGCAAGACAGCCCGACGCGGGCACCGCGGGCGCGACCTTTTTCTCCGACACGCGCGAGGCGATACGGGACGCGGTATCGCGCATCTTCCCGACCGGTTTTACCATGCGGAAGAAAAGATACGCGAGCCAGCCGCCGCCGAGCAGAAGGAGCGGGATGAGCGCGGGCAGCGTCTCCCACAGGACGCGGACGAGGGCGTTTTCATCTTGGTCGCGCAGCAGGAAGAAACGGATCGCGCCGAACACGATCACGGCGGCGACAAGGAAAAGAAAGGAGAGAAAGAGGGGTAAAAAGAAAGATCTGCGTTTGTTTTTCATGAGAGTATATTCAACCTTTCGAAGAGTCCCGTCATGCGGAACACGTCTTCGATCCCGACGGGCATGCGTACGATGAGGAAGCTCCCCTTCCCGTCCGTCTTTTTCTGGGCGCGGACGACCTCTCTCAACCCGCAGGAAGAGATGTATTCGAGCCCTTCGAAGTCAAAGACGAGGTCAGCCGTGTCGGGAATCTGCCCGACCGCCGCGGCGAGCTTAGGCGCGGTAAGCGCGTCTAAACGCCCGCTCACGGAGAGCATGACGGCATTCCCGTCCGTTGTTCTGGTAATTTCCATACGTTCTCCTTTTGTTTTTCCGCAGTGGATCCGCGGGCGGCGCGGCGCGCCGCTTGCCGCAGACATACGCTTATTATAGCACAGGCGCAAAAAAAAGAAAAGCGCACGGCGGCACTTTTCGGCATTTTGCGCAAAAAAACGTCCCCTTCGGCGGGAAGGAGACGCTCTTTCGGTCACTTCTGCAATTTTTCCATGAGATCGACCACGTCTTGCACCGTTTTGATGTTCGCCATGTCGTCTTCGGGGAGCGTGACGCCGTATTCCTCTTCGAGCGCCATCATGAGCTCTATCACGTCGAGAGAGTCCGCATTCAGATCGTCTACGATCTTCTGCTCCGGACGGATGCTCTCAGGGGCGATTCCGAGGTGCTCGCCGAGCATGTTACACACTTTTTCAAACATATCGTCCTCCATGACCGCAAAACGGTCCTTTTCTTCTATTTTATCCCAAGCCGCTGCAAATGTCAACCCCTTTCTTGAAATTTGCTCATCCCAAAAAAGCGTTTCAGCGCGGGGCGGCGCGGAAGAGCTCGGAGAGCGCCTCGTGCCAGACCCGTTCGGAGAAGCGGGGATTTGCGGGCGAAGTGGAGGGCAGTTTCTTTGCCGCCCCCGACAGCTGCGGGAAGCGCTCCGTAAGGAGAGAATACGCCTTGCTCCCGTTGCAGAAGATGCGTTCGACGCGGCTCCCTTCGAGAAGGGCGGGAAGATCGGCGATGATTTCGTTGCGGATGGCGGCGTCCGAAGAGCCCTCGATCTCGCAGGAGACGACGACGTCCCACAGCGCGATCTGCCTGCGCAGGAGAAATTCCCGCTTTTTCTCCGTTTCCTGAGGGACTTCTTCGCCGAAAAAGCCGCAAACGGTGCGCCAGAAGCGGTTCTGCGGGTTGCCGTAATAAAAGTTGACCCCGCGGCTCATGACGGAGGGAAAACTGCCGAGAATGAGCAGGCGGCTCTCCCCATTGTAAACGGGCGGAAACCCTTCCGCGCGCACGGTCATAGCGTGATCGCCCGTTCGAGGTTGCCGACCGAGGCGACGCACGCCTCCGAAAAGTCGAAATTCTGCGCGATCGCGGCGAGGACTTCCTCCCGCGTGAGCGCGGAGATCTCCGCCATGCGCTTTTCGAAATCGTAGACCTCGTTTTTATAGAGGAGCTGTTTGCCGTAGAGGAGCATCTGCGAAGAAGTGTTCTCCTGCGAGAAGATATTGCTCGATTTGAGCTGTTCCCTGCCGCGCAAAAATTCCTCTTCGCTCAGTCCCTCCCGTTTGAAGTCTTTGAGGACGGAGACGACCGCCTCCGCGGCTCTTTCCGCCTTCTGCGGGTTGACCGCCGCATACACCGAAAAGAGCCCCGTCTCCTCGTAATGGGAGGAATAGGAATAGACGGAATAGGCGAGACCGAGCTCCTCGCGCACCTTTTTGAAGAGGCGGGAGCTCATTCCCCCTCCCAAGACGACGTTCATCACCTGTATGGCGGAAAATGAGGGATCGTCCCGCGGGACCGTGGGGAAGGCAAAGGCGAAATGGGCCTGTTCGATGGGTTTTTTGCGGAAAATGCAATTCTTTTCGCGCAGAACGGGGGGCTTTTGCTTTTCGGGGGCGCACGCCTTCATCCCGCCGAAGTATTTTTCGGCGAGCTCCGTCGCCTCGGCGGGATCGAGGTTCCCCGCAAAGGAGATCACGATGTTTTCGGGGCAGTATTTCTTCGCCTTATAGCCGAAGAGCTGTCCGCGCGTGAATCCCTCCACGTTCGAAGCGGGTCCCAGAATATTTCTGCCGTAGCCGCGGTTTCCGTAGGCGGCGCGGGCGAGAAGATCGAGGCAGAGATCTTCGGGGGAATCCTCGTCCATGTTGATCTCCTCGACGACGACCCCCTTTTCGCGCGCCATCTCCTCTTCGGGGAAGGTGGAATCGAGAAAGAGCTCCGCGAGCAGGGCAAACGCCTCCCGCGCGTGGTCGCTCGTGGATTTGGCGTAAAAGCAGGTCATATCCTTCCCCGTGAAGGCGTTCACCTGCGCGCCGAGCGCGTCGAAGGCGTCGGAGAGTTCGAAGGCGGTATGCTTGTCCGTCCCCTTGAACTGCATATGTTCGATGAAGTGGGAAATGCCGTCCTCTTCATCCGTTTCGTACGCGGCGCCCGTGCCGACGAGCACGCCCATCGTGACGGAAAGAAGCCCTTCCATCCGCTTGACGATGACGCGGATGCCGTTTTTCAGCGTCTTTGTAGTTACCATCTTTTTCTCCTTATGTAAACTTTTCCCGGCGTCAGCCGATATTTTCACTCACCGTAATGAGTTTCAGTCCGTTTGCGCGATAGTATTCGAGGATGCGCGGGAGTGCCTCCGCCGTGTGCGGCATGGGGTGCATGAGGACGAGATCCCCCCCCTTTGCGTCTTTGATCGCGCGGCGGTAGCACAGCTCTGCGTCTTTATCCCGCCAGTCGATCGTATCTTTGCTCCACATCACCGTCTTTACCCCCAACTTTTCGGCGGCGGTGACGGTGTTCTCGTTATATGCCCCCGAAGGCGGGGCGAAGAGGACGACCTGCTTCCCGGAGATGAGGGAGAGAAAATTTACGCTCGTCTTGATCTCGCTGTAATTTGCCTCATAATTCAGTTTGTCGTGTTCGCGGTGAAAATAACCGTGCGAACCGATCTCGTGCCCGCGGACGGCAATTTCTTTTACGCAGTCGGTGTTGTCGTCCGCCCAGCTTCCGCCGAGGAAAAAGGTCGCCTTCCCCTCGTAGCCGTCTAAAATATCGAGGATGCGGCGCACTTCCTCGGTGCCCCAGTACACGTTGAACATGAGAGAGACGCCGTTTTCACTGTTTCCCTTGTAATACACCCTGTCCTGCACGCGGGAGGCCGCCTGCGCGGAGGGAAAGAAGCAAACCGTACCGATCGCGAGCACGACGCAGATGAGAAATGCGTTCGTGATCGCCGCCGCCATGCGCGAAGAAAGTTTTTTCATATACCCCCCATACAATTCTTTTCATTGTATGAGGGCGCAGAAAAAATTATACGCAGAAACGCCCGCCGCGCGCAGAAACGCCCGCCCGCCAGAACCGTTGCAGGGAAATGCGTGCGCCTATCTGAGCGTTACGACCGTTACGCCCGATTCCCCCTCGCCGTATTTGCCGAGACGGAAACTTTCGACCCGTTTGTGCTTTTTGAGGTATTCGCCGATCGCTTTGCGGAGCGCTCCCGTGCCCATGCCGTGCACGATGCGCACC
>CANRNP010000070.1 GCA_947632015.1 uncultured Clostridia bacterium
GCCGCGCCGACCGCCACGCATTCGTCGGGATTGATTCCCTTGAAGGGCTCCTTGCCCGTGATCTGTTTGACCTTTTCCACAACGGCGGGCACACGGGTGGAACCGCCGACGAGGATGACTTTGGAGATGTCGGCATAGGTGAGCCCCGCGTCCTTCATGGCAAGGCGCATGGGCTCCGCCGTCTTTTCGACGAGATCGGCGATGAGCGCCTCGAATTTCTGGCGGGTGATGTCGAGTTCGAGGTGGGCGGGTCCCGCTTCCGTCATCGAGATGAAGGGCAGGGAGATGGAAGTCGTCGTCATGCCCGAAAGTTCGATCTTCGCCTTTTCCGCGGCTTCTTTGAGCCGTTGCATCGCCATCTTGTCTTTGGAAAGATCGATGCCGTGGCTCTTCTTGAATTCGTCCACCATATAGTCCATGAGGCGCTTATCGAAGTCGTCGCCGCCGAGCATGTTGTTGCCGTTCGTCGCGAGCACTTCGAACACGCCGTCCGAAATTTCGAGGATGGAGACGTCGAAGGTACCGCCGCCGAGGTCGTAGATCATCACTTTCGACGATTCTTTGTCTTTATCAAGCCCGTAAGAGAGCGCCGCCGCCGTGGGCTCGTTGATGATACGGAGCACGTTGAGCCCCGCGATCTTGCCCGCGTCCTTTGTCGCCTGCCGCTGGGCGTCGGTGAAATAGGCGGGGCAGGTGATCACGGCGTCCGTCACCTTACTGCCGAGATAAGCCTCCGCGTCCGCTTTGAGTTTACTCAGAATCATGGCGGAAATTTCCTGCGGCGAATAGGACTTATCGTCGATCTTCACCTTGTAGTCGGACCCCATTTTCCGTTTGATGGAGCTGACCGTCTTATCGGGGTTGGCGACCGCCTGACGCTTTGCCACCTGCCCGACGACGCGGGAGCCGTCCTTTTGAAATGCGACCACCGAGGGGGTCGTTCTGCTCCCCTCCGCATTTGCGATGACCACGGGCTCGCCGCCCTCCATCACCGCCACGCAGGAGTTGGTTGTTCCCAAATCAATACCGATCGTTTTAGACATATCTATTTCCTCTCTTTCTTTCACGAATTTTATTTTTTTGCCGCGCCGCTTCATTTAATCACGACGACCTGCGCGTAGCGCAACACTTTGCCGTTCTGTTTATAGCCCTTTTGATACACTTGCTTGACCGTACCGCTCTTTTCCCCCTCCGCGGGGTCGACCGCCATGATCGCTTCGCACTCCTCGGCGTCGAACTCTTCGCCCAAAGGGTCGATGGTCTCGATCTTCTCGTCCTTCAAAAGCGCCTCGAAGCTCGCCTTTACCATTGCGATCCCCTTTGCGACGCTCTCGTCCTTGCAGACGGCGAGCGCGCGGTCGAGATTGTCGGCGATGGGGAAGAGTTTTACTACGACGTCCGCCCTGCCTTCCTCATAGCGGCGGGCGCTCTCGCGCGCCGTGCGCTTGCGGTAGTTGTCGTACTCCGCCGTAACGGAATACCACTTTCTCTTGTAGTCCTCGGCTTCCGCCCGCGCGGCGGCGAGTTCATCGGTAGCTTTGGGCGCCTCTTCCGCCTGCTTGGGATCTTCTGTCTGCTGGGGCTTTTCCGCGCCGTCCTGACGGGACGGCTCTTCCGCTTCCCCTTCCGGGCGCTTGCTCTTCTTTTCCTCAGACGCCGCTTCGTGCTCCTTCTTTTTCTTTTCCATTCCTTCACCGTAACGAGTTTTATGCCTTTCGGCGATTTTCCAACCCTAATATAATGCCAAATTTTATCTTTCAAACGCTTTTCTGCAATTTTTAAGAAATTTTTTCGGATTTTTTTCGGTCCGCCCTTTACTTTATCGGAAAAAAGTATTAAAATAATGGAAAATTATCATAGGGGGATCACAATGGACACCAAAGGTCTCGAACTTACGGCAAGAAGAAACAAAAAGGTCAGGATCCGCGTGATCGAAGGACATTTTGCGACGCAACATTCCCACGTAAGCCACTGCATCGATATGACTGCCGTGAAATCGGAAATGAACATGGCGAAAGAAGCGGCAAAACTTTTTTCGGAAAACTTTTACGGCACCCCCGTCGATACCATCATCACTTTGGAGCGCACCAAGATGCTCGGCGCCTTCCTCGCCGAAGAGCTCTCGGCAAGCGGCATCAACGCGGGGGCGAACATCGCCGTCATCTCTCCCGAAATTTCGGGCGACAAGATGATCCTGCGGGACAACCTTCTGCCCTACGTCAAGAACAAGCGCGTGTTACTGCTCACCGCGACCGCGACCACGGGTCTTACCCTTGCGAGCGCGCTGGAAGGGATCCGCTATTACGACGGCGAAACGGCGGGTGCGGCAACGGTGTTCGGCGGAAACTTTTCCTTTAAGAATATTCCCGTCGTCCGTCTGTTCGGCGTGGAGGATATTCACGGATACAGCTCCTTCTCGGCGACGGAATGCCCTTACTGCCGCGCGGGCATCAAAGTAGACGCCCTCGTCAATTCGTACGGATATAGCAAGATTTAATATTCACAGATTTCTTTTTCTCGCCGCTTATCTCGCCCTCGCTATGCTCGGGCTCGAATGCGTTCGGGCTGCTCGCGAGCTGCGCGCCGAACGTGAAGCGGCGATCGTAGCAAAAAGAAATCTCGTGATTGCTGCGGTCGTGCGGCGCTTAACGGCAGAAATGAATTCTGCCTACGCCGCTCGACAATATTTAGAACTTGCTCACACAAAAATGTCATTTCGACTAAGCGAAGCGCATGGAGAAATCTCTACTTCTTGCTGTCCCTTTTAGGAAAGCAAGGAAAATCAGAGCGCATTTCAAATTGTCATTTCGAGCGAAGGCGCAAGCCGAAGTCGAAACATGTCCTTAATATTATAATGCGGACGCCCTTCGACACGCCTCGCTTCGTTCGGCGGCTCAGGGTGACGTAATTTGAAAGGGCTGCTCAGGGTGACGTAATCAGAACACGATCCCTCCTCGGAAGGAGGGCTAAGGAGATGGACAAAAAGACCTGCCCCTTTTTAAGGGGGCGGGTGGCACCGTAGGTGACAGGTGGGGGTTGACATTCATAAAAAAACAATATACAACTGCGGAGGTGAAAAATGAGTTGGAACAGATGGGGTCAAAGCGACCCGACATATGCGCAGGCAAAGGCGGACAGCGCCGCAGCGGTAGCGGAAGCAAAGGCGGCGCGCGCACGCGACCTCAAAGCCGCAAAAGAGAGAAAAAAGGCGGAAAAAGCCGCCAGAAAAGCAAGCAAAAACAAATAAGTACGCGCGGCGGCGCGGGCTATTTGCCCGCGCCGCCGCGTACTTCATTCCTTGCCGAAGAACTTTCTGATGATCTCGGCGATCTTGCTCTTATACACGATATTGCCGTTTCCGCCCGAAAAGCAGAGCGGAGGATACACTACGCACCACCAGTTGTCCCCCTTGCCCGATCCGAGTTCCAAAATGAGCGCGTCGTATATGCCCGCCGCGAGCGTAACGTTTTCGTACACCCGTGTGGGGAATTGCTCTCTTTTCAGGCTCGCCTTCGCCCCGTAGGAAAAGCCGTTTCCCCGCAAAACGTCCTCCGCGACCCGCTCGATCTCACGGAGCGACGAACCGATCTTTTCCATCGCCTCTTCCTTGCTCTCGCATTCGGAGACGATCGGGGTGAGGAATTCGACCACTTTGTCCCGCACCCTGTATTTTACCGCCTGTGCCGCTTCCTCGTTGGAGTCGGCGCGGATATGTACCCGCAGATAGGACGAACCGTCGGCGGGTTTCTCCCCTCCGTACGCCCAAACGACCGCGATGATGGATATAACCGTTAAAAAGACGACTACCGCTTTTTTCATAAATAACCTCCGCTCTTTGCTCGCGGAGGTTATTGACCGTTTGAAAGAAATTTATTCCTTACCCTTTTTTGCGATCCTGCGGCTCTCTTCGAGAAACTCTTCGAGCCGTCCGAGCGGCACCGTGCCGTCGAGCGGGAGAGTGATCCAGTGGGTCTTGTTCATGTGGTAACCGGGAAAAACCGTTTCGCCGTCCAAGAGGCGGGGAATGAGGGACGGATCGGCGCGCACGTCGAGCACTTCCGCGTTCCCCCCGCCCGCCATGCCGATCTTTTCGCGCGCCGCGGTGAGGATCGCGCCGTACCACTTCCGGTTGTCTTTTCTGCGCCAGACGGCGTTTTCGGGAAACTTTTCCCAAAGATATTCGGGCTCGTCGCCGTACACTTCCCGCACGCGGGAAATGAGCGCCTTCGTAACGGGGCTTTGAAAGATCTCCCGCTCGAAGCACTGCTCCGCGATCTCGCGAAGAGCCGAAGCGTACTCCTCGCGCACCCTGCCGACGAATTCCCCCTGCGCCGCCTCCACGAGATGCAGGGTATAGGGCTCTTCCGTCGCCCTGTCGAAAACTTCCGTCCCGACCTTCCCGCCTTCAAAGATCGTTACCGTGAGCGTAAATTGCCCCTCGAAGAGTTCGCGGCAAAAGACGAGGCGCCCTTCCCGCTCTTCGAAGCCGTAGCGTTTGAGTTTTTCTCGGTTGGGCGCCCGATGGGCGAAGATCTCCTTCATATTCATACGGGCTCCGTCCCCGCGATCACCCCCCCGCCGAGGCATTGCGTCTCGTCGTAGAGCACGGCATATTGCCCTTCGGTGACGGCGCGTTGGGGCTCTTTGTAAATAATTTCCAACGACGTATCGCTTTTTTCGATCACGTGCACCGCCTGTTCCTCTTGGCGGTAACGGAATTTCGCAAAGCAGTCAAACTCCTTTTTCGCGGGCGGGAAAGGGATATGATTCATCTTTTCGACGCGGCAACGCGCGGAAAAGAGAGGCGTTTCGTCGCCGTGGGAGACATAGAGGAGATTGCGTTTCAGATCCTTTTTCACGACGAACCATCTGCCCTCTTCGCCCCGTCTGCCGCCGAGATCCAGCCCCCGCCGCTGTCCCAGGGTGTAATACATGAGCCCGATATGTTCGCCGACCTCTTCCCCTTCGAGCGTTAAAATTTTTCCCTTCCGCGAAGGGAGATAGCCCTGCAAAAATTTGCGGAAGTTGCGCTCCCCGATGAAGCAGATGCCCGTGGAATCCTTTTTCCGCGCCGTAGAGAGTTTTTCGCGCTCGGCGATCGCGCGGACTTCCGATTTTTCGAGCCCGGCGAGGGGGAAGAGCACCCCTTCGAGCTGGGACTGCGTAAGCTGGTTGAGAAAATAGGTTTGGTCTTTCCCGCGGTCCTTCGCCTTCAAAAGGCGGTGGATGCCCCCTTCGTGCGAAATTCCGCAGTAATGCCCCGTGGCGATGAAATCTGCGCCGAGCTGTTTGGCGTATTCCTTAAAGGGACCGAACTTGATCTCACGGTTGCACAAAACGTCGGGATTCGGCGTTCTGCCCGCGCGGTATTCGGCGAGAAAGTACGAAAAGACGCGCTCCATGTATTCTTTGGCGAAGTTGACCGAATAATAGGGAATATCGAGCAATCCGCACACCCGCTTGACGTCCTCGAAGTCCTCCTCGGCGGTACAGCTTCCCTCGCCGCGGTCGTCCTCCTCCCAGTTTTTCATAAAGAGCCCCACGACGCGATAGCCCTGTTCTTTGAGAAGCAACGCGGCGACCGAGCTGTCCACTCCGCCGCTCATGCCCACAACGACCGTCTTTTGCGCCATGTTTTTTCGCTCCTTCGAAAATTTTTTCTTTATTTTACCATATTTGCGCAAAAATATAAAGCATTTTTTCGAGGAATATGTTATAATAGGAAAAGTCGGAAGATATGTGCCCGTAGCTCAGTTGGATAGAGCGCAAGCCTCCGGAGCTTGAGGCCGCAGGTTCGACTCCTGTCGGACACAC
>CANRNP010000071.1 GCA_947632015.1 uncultured Clostridia bacterium
CGGGAGTTGACATAGTACTGCCCGCAGCGCTCCGCCTCTTCCTTGATGGCGTCCTGCGCCTGCCGCTTGGTGCCGACGAAGAGCACCGTCTTGCCCGACTTGACCATTTCGACGACGTACGCATACGCCTCTTCGACGAGTTTCGCCGTCTTTTCAAGGTCGATGATGTGGATGTCGTGGCGCGCCGCGAAGATGTATTTCTTCATCTTCGGGTTCCACTTTCTCGTCTGGTGCCCGAAATGGACGCCCGCTTCGAGAAGCTGTTTCATGGTGATAACTGCCATATATCCTCCGTTTTCCTCCCCTCTTTGCGGCAGTTCCGCTCTTTTTCCCGCAGGAATAGATTTACGGGACACGGCGAGCGGCGCAACAGAAGGTGTGGATTTGCCCGCGGCGCATTTTGCCGCAGACTGGTAAAGTATAACATACCCGCAAATTTTTTGCAAGCTCTTTTGCGGGGGATATGCAAATTTTTCAAAGAAAACGCCGCCGCGCCGCGATTTTTTCGCGGCGCGGCGGCTTTCGGAATCGTTTATTCCGCAATTTTGATCTCGATGAAGTCCTCGATGACCGTTTCCTTGTCCCCGAAGGTAAGTTTTAAGGTATATTTGCCCGCGGGCGCCGCCATTTCCTTGGGGTTGTTGAGGTCGAGCATGTTCGCGCGGAAGGTCCACCCGACCGTGACCGTCTCGCCGCCCGCAAAGGTGACCGTGCGCGCTTCGTCGGTCGTTTCAATCGAATCGAAGGCGAGATACACCCTGCCCGTTCCGATGTCTTGGTAGAGGGAGGGCATTGCGCCGACGTCCTTGGTGTGCCGGTCGCACTTGAAGTCCCCGCCGGCGTTTTTCGTCGTGACGGTGACGGTAAACGTGCTGCCGGGGGCGACCGTGTTTTCCTTGACGGAGGCGCCGAGTTCCCACTTGGGCGCCCCGCAGGCGGTGAAAAAGACAAACGTGAGCGCCAAAGCAACTGCGCATATAAGCATACGGCGGAATTTTTTCATAAGCGACCTCAATGTCTGCATTGTATCACAGGCTCCGCCCGCTGTCAAGCAAAAACGGAGCGTTATTCCGCCCCGTCCGCTTCCAGAATGTTTTCGATTTTTTTGAGGAGCGCGTCTTTTCCGTCCCCCGTGAGCCCCGACACGGCGACGATATTCCCCTCGCCGAGCCCGTACCCCTGCGCCACTTTCCGCACACGTTCCTTGATTTTCATGCGGGAGAGCTTATCGGTCTTGGTGGCGACAACGGTGAACGGCAGGATATGGTAGTTCAAAAAATTTATCATTTGAAGGTCGTCCTCGGAGGGATCGCGGCGGATGTCGGAGAGAACGAACACGTGCGCGATGTCCTCCTTGCGGGCGAAAAAGAGATCGAGCGTCTTTGCCCACTTGATCTTTTCCTCTTTGGAGACGGCGGCGTAGCCGTAACCGGGCAGGTCGGCGAGGATGAAATCCCCGAAGTCGAAATAGTTCACGAGCCGCGTCCGTCCGGGGGCGGCGCTCGTTTTTGCCAGCCCCTTTCTGCCCGCGAGCAGGTTGATGAGGGTGCTCTTTCCCGCATTCGACTTCCCGCACACCGCGATCATCGGCTTTTGGGGCGAGAGGAACTGCTCCGCCCGCGCCGCCGAAGTGATGAATTTTACCTCTTTAATGACCATAAGCAAGCCCCGTTACCGCACTTTGGAACACTTCGTCCACGCTTCGCACGCAGATGAAGTGAAGCCCTTTGCGGATCGTCTCCGGGATCTCCTCCACGTCTCTCCTGTTTTCTTCGGGAATGATGATGTCGCGGATGCCGATGCGGCTTGCGGCGAGCGCTTTTTCTTTGAGCCCGCCGATGGGCAGCACCTTGCCGCGGAGGGTGATCTCCCCCGTCATCGCGATGTCCCGCCGCACGGGCTGTCCCGTGAACGCGGAGAGAATGGCGGTCGCCATCGTAATGCCCGCGGAGGGTCCGTCTTTGGGGGTGGCGCCTTCTGGAATATGGATATGGATGTCCTTATGCTCGAAATCGAGGGCGTCGATGCCGTATTTTTCGGCGTGCGCACGGATATAGCTGATGGCGGCATGTGCGGATTCTTTCATGACGTCCCCCAACTTTCCGGTCAGGAGGATGTCCCCCTTCCCCTGCATTGCCGAGACTTCGATGGTGAGCGTTGCGCCGCCGACCGCCGTCCACGCGAGCCCCGTCGCCGCGCCGACCTCGTCCTTTTCGCGCATGTCGTCGTCGCGCAAAAACCGCTTTGCGCCGAGGAACTTTTCGAGGTTGTTCCTGGTAACGGTGACCGAATTCCCCTCTTCGCCCTTGGCGATGCGCACCGCCGCTTTTCTGCATACCGTGCCGATGGTCCGCTCCAAAGAACGGACGCCCGCCTCCATCGTGTAGCCCTCGATCATCGCCGCGATCGCGCCGTCCGTGATGCGCAGATTGCCCTCGGTGAGCCCGTTTTCCTTGCGTTTTTTGGGGACGAGGTAGCGTTTTGCGATCTCCTCCTTCTCCTGCGGGGTGTAACCGGAGAGCTCAATGATCTCCATTCTGTCCCGAAGGGGGGTGGGAATGGTATCAAGGGTGTTCGCCGTGGCGATGAACATGACTTTGGACAGATCGTAAGGGACTTCGAGATAGCGGTCGCGGAAGGTGTTGTTCTGTTCGGGGTCGAGAACTTCGAGCAGGGCGCTTGCGGGGTCGCCGCGGAGGTCCTGCGAGATCTTATCCACTTCGTCGAGCAGGAAAACGGGGTTCACCGAGCCCGCGTTTTTCATCTCGTAGAGGATCCTTCCGGGCATGGCGCCGATGTAGGTGCGCCTGTGTCCGCGGATCTCGGCTTCGTCCTTCAAGCCCCCTAAGCTCATGCGCACGAACTTTCTGCCGAGGGAACGGGCGATCGAGGTCGCGATGCTCGTTTTCCCCACGCCGGGAGGACCGACCAGACACAAAATGGGCGCTTTGAGCTCTCCCGTGAGCTTTAAGACGGCGAGATATTCCACCACGCGCTCCTTGATCTTTTCGAGCCCGTAATGATCGTCGTTGAGCATTTTTTCCACTTCGGAGAGGGATTCGGTATCCTCCGTCTCCTCCCGCCAAGGGAGATCGATGAGCCAGTCGGCGTAATTTCTGAGCACGGTATATTCGGGAGAGGAAGGCGGCATTTTGTCCATGCGGGCGAGCTCTTGGAGCGCCTTCTCTTCCACTTCGGGCGGAAGCCCCTTTTCGAGGATCTTCTCCCTGAGGCGGACGTTCTCCTCCACGTCGTCGCCGAGCTCGGCATGGATGGCTTTGAGCTGTTCGCGGAGGAAGTATTCCTTCTGCGATTGATCGATATTTCTGCGCACGTCCTGCGCGATCTTGCGCTCCAAGCGGGAAATTTCCAGCTCGTCGTTCAAACAGCGTTCAAACAATTTCAAGCGTTGCACGAGCCGTTCCTCTTCGAGAAGCGCCTGCTTGATGTCCTCGCGGATGCGCATATTGTAGGCGCAAACGTTGATATATTCGTCGATGTCGCCGATCGTGGAGAGCTGCGCGTCGAGGTCCTTCGTAATCCTTCCGCCCTGCGAGATGATGTCCTTCACGAGGTCTTTCGCCGTGCGGAAATACGCCTCTTCGAGCGTCGGGTCGCCGTGGATCGGGCGGAGCGCGTCCACCGCGGCGTAAATATATCCGTTTTCGGCGCGGAACGCCCGCGCACGGGCGCGGTAGAGCCCTTCCGCATACACGCGCACACGGTCGCCGGGCAGGTGCGTCACCTGGCGGATCGCGGCGACGGTGCCCGTCTCAAAGAGGTCTCCCTCTTCGGGCACCTCCTTCTGCGGGTTGCGCTGTTTCGTTAAAAAAACGAGTTTATCGCTCACGTCCGCATGCTCGATCGCGGCAAGGGAGAGGTTTCTGCCCGCGTCGAACGCGACGTTCGTGTTGGGGAAGATGACCTGCGTCCGCATGGGGATCACGGCGAGCGTTTTTACCGAAATGTTCTCTGCCATATTTTTCTCCTGTTCTGCTTTGTGGCGTTTTTCGATATTTACTATATCACACCTTTTTTATGAATGCAAACAAATTTCCTGCATAATTTTTGGCAGAAAAGAGACTTTCACCCGAATTTCATCCGAAATTTAGGAAAAACATGCAAAAGGGGACGCTTTGGCGGCGTCCCCTTTTGCGTTCAGTTTTCTTCGTCGGGTTCGAGCATTGCCGCCTCGTCCGCGTCCTCGCTGTCTGCGTAGCGGTTGCAGAATTCGGCAAACACTTCGTCGAGCAACGCCTCGTCCTCGACCGTCTCCAAATGCTCGTCGTCCTCTTCGCCCACGATGCGGAAAATGACGACCTCTTCCCCCTCTTCGTCGCTCTCCTCGCCCTCTTCGGCCTCTTCCGCCGCCGCTTCGGGCGTGAAGCAGGCATACCACTCTCCGCGGTATTCTATGGTGGCGAGATGTTCGTAGCGGTGCTCCTCGCCGTCGTCGTCTACAAGCACCACAACGTTTCCGTCGTCCTCGTAATCGCTGTACTCTTCCTTCATGTCCATGACCGAACCTCCCTTTTTGATTTTTGCAAGATACCCTTCGAGGATATATGCCGCCGCGAGGGAATCGACGTTTTTCTTCTGCTTATCCCGCTTTGCGGAGATCCCCATTGCGAGCAGGTCTCCCCGCGCTTCGCGCGTCGTATAGCGTTCGTCCTCCGAAAAGACGGGCAAAGGCGTGCACTGCTTCAACGCGCCGATAAACCGCTCCGTCTTTTCCGTTTGGAGGCTCCGCGTGCCGTCGGCATTGAGCGGCAGTCCGCAGACGATGCTTCCCGCGCCCTTTTCCCCGGCGATCTGCGCGACGGCGCGGACGTCCGCGGAAAAATTCCCCGTGCGGAAATAAGTTTCGCAGGGCATGGCGTACTCGTTGAACGGATCGGTGATCGCGACCCCGATACGCCTGTCCCCGATGTCAAACGCGATGATCCTCGGTTGCATAACAGCAGTATAGCATATTTCGGGGAGATTGTAAAGCGGAATTCGGTGCGGCTTTGCGCGGGCGGAAGGCAAAAAATAAGAGCGGGGAAGAGCCTGTTGAAAAGAAAAAAGAGAGCTCTTCCCCGCCGGGGATATTCCCGCCCGCGTCCTTACATCCCTGTCGGGGCGCGGGTCACGCGCAACGGCTTCCGCCGTATTGCTTATCATGTTGTTGGCGACCCTTCGACTACGCTCAGGGTGACGTTTTAGAACGTTTTCTAATTCGTCATTCCGCCCCGTGCGAAGTTCTGTTTCTCTAAGCACGGCACGAGCCGCAGGCGAAGTAAACATCGCCTTTCTAAT
>CANRNP010000072.1 GCA_947632015.1 uncultured Clostridia bacterium
ACGACGAAGATCATCATCGCGCAGCGCACCTCCTCGGTGGAGGACGCCGACCGCATCATCATCATGGACGCGGGGCATATCGACGCGATCGGAACGCACGAGGAGCTTCTCCACAAGAACGCCATTTACACCGAGGTGTACACCACGCAGAACAAGGGCGGCAAGGCGATCTCTTCCCTCGCGCAGATGGACGAAGGAGGGAACGAAGATGCCGAATAACCGCAACAGAAATATGCGCCGTCCTTCCGCGCCGAAGGGCACTTTCAAGCGCATCATGAAAACGCTCTTCCACTTCTATCCCAAAATGGCGACGGCGGCGCTCGCCTGTATCGTGTTCAACGCGGTCATCTCGGCGCTTCCCACCATCTTCATGCAACAGGTCTTTACCGTCGTCGGCGAAGCGCTCGATCGATCGCTCGGTTGGGCGGACGTCGGCGGGGAGATCACCCGTGTTATGCTCGTGCTCATCTCGCTGTACGTCATCTCGCTCATTTCGGGCGCGATCGATAAACAGCTCATGGCGATCATCTCGCAGGGATACCTCAAAAAGATGCGCGAGGCGATGTTCAACGGCATGCAGGACCTGCCCATCCGCTACTTCGACACCCACAGCCACGGCGACATTATGAGCTATTACACCAACGATATCGATACGCTGCGCCAGCTCATCTCGCAGTCGCTGCCGCAGCTTCTCACGTCGGGGATCATGGTGCTCACCCTCTTTTTCATCATGCTCTATTACAGCGTGTATCTGCTCCTCATCGTGCTCGCCTGTATCATTCTCATCTTGTTCGTCACGAAGGTCGTCGGCGGGGGCGCGGGCAAATACTTTCTTGCTTCCCAGCGCGCGGTCGCCCGTACCGAGGGCTTCGTCGAGGAGATGATGAACGGGCAGAAGGTCGTGAAAGTGTTCTGCCACGAAGAGGCGGCGAAACACGATTTCGATCAATACAACGATATTTTGTGCGAACAGACGACGTATGCAAACGCCTATGCGAACATGCTCATGCCCATTTTGGGCAATATCGGGCATGTGCTGTACGTTGCGGTCGCGCTCGTCGGGTGCGTGCTCAACATCAATTCGGTGCAGAATGTTTCGCTCGGCGTGCTGTTCGATCCCGATCTCGTGACGTTTGCGGGGCTTACGGGCATTGCGCTCATCGTGGCGTTTTTGCAAGCGACGAGGCAATTCACGAACAACATCAACCAGGTGTCCAACCAGGTGAACTCCGTCGTCATGGGGCTTGCGGGCGCGGCGCGCGTGTTCGCCCTCATCGACGAAAAACCGGAGCCCGACGAGGGTTATGTGACCCTCGTGAACGCGAAGGAAGTCAACGGCGAACTCGTCGAGTGCGAGGAGCGCACGGGGATCTGGGCATGGAAACATCCGCATAAGGAGACGGGAACAATCACTTATGAGCGGCTCGCGGGCGACGTCAGGCTGTTCGACGTCAACTTCGGCTACGACCCGCAAAAGATCGTTCTGCACGACGTGAGCCTTTACGCCCGTCCGGGGCAAAAGGTCGCGTTCGTCGGCGCGACGGGCGCGGGCAAGACGACGATCACCAACCTCATCACCCGCTTCTACGACATCGCCGACGGCAAGATCCGTTACGACGGGATCAACCTCAACAAAATCAAGAAGGCCGACCTGCGCCGCTCGATCGGCATGGTCTTGCAGGACACCAACCTGTTCACGGGCACCGTCATGGACAATATCCGCTACGGCAGGCTCGACGCGACGGACGAAGAGTGCATTGCGGCGGCGAAGCTCGTGGGCGCGGACGACTTCATCACCCGCCTTCCCGAAGGATATAATACGATGCTCCACCAGAACGGCGCCAACCTCTCGCAGGGTCAGCGGCAACTGCTCTCCATTGCAAGAGCCGCGGTCGCCGATCCGCCCGTGATGATCCTCGACGAAGCGACTTCTTCCATCGATACGAGAACGGAGGCGATCGTCCAGCGGGGGATGGATAAACTCATGGAGGGCAGAACGGTGTTCGTCATCGCCCACCGCCTCTCCACCGTCAAGAACAGCAACGTCATCATGGTGCTTGACCACGGCCGTATCATCGAACGCGGCACCCACGAGCAACTCATCGACATGAAGGGGCAGTATTACCGGCTGTACACGGGCGCCTTCGAATTAGAGTAAACGGAATAGAAAAGCGAACGACCCGCTGCCAAAGCAGCGGGTCGTCTTTCAAAGGAAAACAAAGCGGTTTATGAAATTTTTACGGTCGTGCCGTCGATGAGAATTTTACTGCGGTAGAACGCTTCGAGCCCTTTGCGCATCTCGATATAGTCCGAAGCGGCGAAGGTCTCCACGGCGGAGTGCATGGCAAGCTGGGCAAGCCCCAGGTCGGCGGAAAGGATGCCGACCTGCCCCAAGGAGATCGCGCCGAGGGTGCCGCCGCTTCTCATATCCGAGCGGTTATAAAAAGTTTGATATTTCACGCCCGCACGGCTCAATACCGTTTTCATCACGGCGGAAGAGAGCGCGTCGGTCGTATAGGCGCCGCCCGCATGTCCCTTGATTACGACGCCGCCGCCCATTACCGCGCGGTTGGTCGGATCGCACTTTTCGGGGTGGTTCGGGTGAAGGGAATGGGCGTTGTCGAGCGAGATAAGGAAGGAATTCGCCGCGGCATTGCAAAGCGGCGTCCCGTCGAGGGCGGAAGCAACGCGCCGCAGGGTGTTCGAGAGGAAATCGCTCCCCGCGCCCTGGCGGGTACGGCTCCCGATCTCCTCGTTGTCGAGGAGCGCCGCAACGTTTATCCCGCTTTTTGCGGGCGCAGAGAAGAGCGCTTCGAGAGAGGCGAAAACGGAAGTAAGATCGTCTACGCGGGGGGAAGAGACGAACTCGCCGCGGCATCCGCCGATAAACGGCGGTTCGGCGCAAACGGCGTAGAGGTCGTAGGAAAGGGGATCGCCCAAGAGCTTGCAAAGGTCGGAATCGCCCATGCCGAGCAGGGGAAGAAGGTCGATCTGCGGATTCGGCGCGAACTTTTCGTTGACGTCCCGTTGCATGTGCACGGCGAGCGAGGGAATGACGACCGTAAAATCGCTCGCGTAGTTTTCGGCGCGCAAAACGCCGTTCTCCTCTTTCACGAGCCGCCCCGCGAGCTTTAACTTCCGGTCGAGAAAGGTGTACCAAATGCCGCCGCCGTAGGGCTCGACATTGAGTTTTCTGAACTTCTCGGCGGAAGTTACGGGGTTTTCTTTGAGTTTTAAGCAGGGGCTGTCGGTATGGCTCGCCACGATCTTGAAGCCCTGTCCGCTTCCTACGGTAAAGGCAATGAGCGCGCTCCCGCCCCGCTCCGTAAAATACTTCCCGCCTTCGCGGAGTTGCCATGATTCGTCCTCTTTCAGCGGCAGAAAGCCTTGCGTGAGGAGGAGATTTTTTGCGTTTTCGACCGCCTGGTAGGCGGTATAAGATGTTTCGAGATAGCGTAAAAGATTTTCCATGCCAACATTATAGTTCTTTTTCCGAAAAAAGGCAAGGGATATTGACAAGCTCGTCCGTCTGTGTTACAATCAAGATTGAGAAATTTTACAAGAGGATGACCTATGTGGTTTGACGAAAGTACTTTCTATCAGATCTACCCGCTCGGATTTTGCGGCGCGGAACGGGAAAACGACTTCGGGCAGGTCCGCCGCCGCCTTGGCAAGATCGAAGCGGAGATCCCCCGCCTCAAAGAGCTCGGCGTGGGAGCCGTGCTCTTCAACCCGCTCTTCGAGAGCGAACGGCACGGCTACGATACCGTCGATTTTTTCCGCGTAGACCGCCGTCTCGGCACGAACGAGGATCTTAGGGCGCTCGTGCAAAAATTCCACGCCGCCGGGATCAGGGTGGTGCTCGACGGCGTGTTCAATCACGTCGGGCGGGAGTTTGCGCCCTTCCGCGAAGTCCGCGAAAAGAGAGAGGGGACCGACTACCGCTTTTGGTTCAACATCGATTTTTACGGAAATTCCCCCTATAACGACGGGTTCGGCTACCAAAACTGGGAGGGGCATCCCGAACTCGTGAAATTGCGGCTCGAAAATGCCGATCTGCAAAATTACCTCATGGACGCCGTGCGGTTCTGGATCGGGGAATTCGACATCGACGGGCTCAGGCTCGACGTCGCCTATCTGCTGCCGCCTTGGTTCTTCGAACTGCTCCGCCGCACCGTGCGGGAGAAGAAAGAGGACTTTTTCCTCGTCGGCGAAGTGATCCACTGTACGAATTTCGCGCAGAATCTCTGCCCCGAACGGCTCGATTCGATCACGAACTACGAATGTTACAAGGGGATGATCTCGGCGTTCAATTCCCAAAACCTGTTCGAGATCGAGCATTCGCTCACGCGGCTCTTTTCCGATTTACCCTGGGCGCTCTATCCGGGCAAGCGCATGTTGAATTTCGTCGATAACCACGACGTCACGCGCGCCTGCACCGCCTTGAAGGAGAAGCGGAATCTGTGCAATCTATACACCCTTCTCTTTACGATGCCGGGGATCCCCTGCGTGTATTACGGCTCCGAATTCGGGCAGGAAGGGGATAAGGGAGACCGCGACGTCCATCTGCGCCCGTGCATAGACGAGATCGCAAAAACCGCCCATCCCGAACTTGCAGAGCATATCAAAAAACTCGCGGCGATCAGAAAAAAGAGCCCCGCCCTGCAATACGGTTCGTATGCAAAGGCGACGCTCTCGAACAAATACTTTTCCTTCGTGCGGGAAGGGGGCGGAGAGAAGATCGTGGTGGCGATCAATATTTCAGACGGCGACCCCACGGTGCGCGTGGAAGAGGCGGAGGGGGTAGACCTGCTGACGGGGCAGGTACGCAATCTCAACGACATCTATCTTCCGCCCTTTTCTTCGGGGATCTATTTGAGGAAGTGAGGCTCGCCGCGGGGGACAGAGAGGAAACTCTTCTCACGCGGCAGATAGCGTTCCGCTAAATAACCGAGCGGGATCGCCAAGAGGGTGATCCCGATATAGAGGGGCACGAAATACCAGAGGATCGGGGTATATACGCCGCTCTTTCCCCCCAAGAACAGAGCGGGGGAGAGGGCGGTGATTATTTTTACATAAGCCGAGAAGCCCTC
>CANRNP010000073.1 GCA_947632015.1 uncultured Clostridia bacterium
GCGACTTCGATGGAGTGGCGGTAGACGTTCTGCCCGTAGCTCGTGCGGAATTTGAGCCGCCCGATGAGCTTGATGAGTTCGGGATGAAGCCCGAAAATGCCCACTTCGAACATGGCGTTTTCGCCCGCGGCTTTGATCTGCTGGTCGAGTTCCTTGGTGACTTTCTCCACCGTCTCTTCGATGCGGGCGGGATGGATCCTGCCGTCGGAGATGAGCTTTTCGAGGGTGAGGCGGGCGACTTCCCTTCTCACGGGATCGAACCCCGAAAGGATGACGACTTCGGGCGTATCGTCGATGACGAGCTCGATGCCCGTAGCGTTCTCGATCGCACGGATATTTCTCCCCTCTCTGCCGATGATACGCGCCTTCATATCGTCGTTGGGAAGAGGCACGACCGACACCGTGCTCTCCGAAGCGTGATCGGACGCACAGCGCTGGATGGCGAGGGAGATGATGTTCTTGGCGTTCATATCCGCCTCTTCCTTTGCCTGCGCCTCCAAATTACGCACCTGCACCGCGCAATCGCGGCGGGTCTCGTCGAGGATCTCCTCGGTGAGCTGTTTTTTCGCCTCTTCGCGGGTGAGCTGGGCGACCCGTTCGAGCTCTTCGGAAATGAGCTCCTGCTGGCGGGAGACCTGCTCCTGCAATTTTTCGACTTCCTCCGTCTTCCTGACGAGGTTTTTCTTCTGGTCTTCGAGGGATTGCTCCTTTCTGGAAACTTCCGTCTCCCGCTTTTCGAGCTGATCCTCCTGCTTGTTGAGGCGCGCCTCCTGCCGCTGCTGTTCGGAGCGTTTTTCGCGCATCTCCTGTTCGAATTCGTTTCTTCGCTTCTCTACCTGTTCCTTTGCCTCTAAAATCGTTTCCCGTTTTAATTGCTTGCATTCGTCCTTTGCCTTTGCAAGCATTTCTTCCACTTTCTGCGATGTTTCATCGAGCTTTTGTGCATTTCTCTTTTCGGAAACTCGTTTGAGAACGAACCACATGACCGCGCCGCCGATCGCGAGCCCCAAAATGGGGAGCAATACGAAGAGCACGACGGCTATC
Organism: uncultured Clostridia bacterium; assembly: GCA_947632015.1. Classification (GTDB taxonomy): domain Bacteria; phylum Bacillota; class Clostridia; order Christensenellales; family Borkfalkiaceae; genus Gallimonas. The sequence goes on from CANRNP010000073.1 coordinate 1,045, forward strand.
GGCGTGGCAATGTCAAGGAGCAGGCTGACCATAGTGTTCATTGTTCAGCCTCCTGCAAATTTTATTTGACTTTTATTCTAAAACGCCACAAAAAAGGGCATAGTTAGACATTGTCGAAGGTATTATACTATATTTTGTTGTGCTTGTCAATCGATTCACAAAGATTTGTGAATCCCGCGCAAAAAAATTTCCGCCGCCGCGCCCGCTTTTTTCACGGGCGCGGCGGCGGATTGCAATGCTTTTCCGAATTTCAGCGCTTTTTCCTTTTCCGCACGATCAAGGCGGCGACTGCGGCAACAGCGGCGACTGCGACAAAGGACGCCGAAATCTCCCAAAGCGCCGCCGCAAAAGGCGCGGAGCTTCTTTCTTCCGGAGCGGGCTCTCCGCCCGTGCGGCGGTATATGGCGCAAAGCCCCGTCCAGTTTTCCGTCTCGTCTACGGTGACCCGCACGAAAGCGGCGTCGCCGTATCCCTCCGCGGTCTGCGTGCAGTCGGCGTCAAGGAAGAATTCGACGCGCGGTCCCCTTTGCCCGCACCACTTCGCCGCGGGGAGCCCCTCGCCGTACTCCGCGATCCATTCGTTTTCCGCCCGCAGAATATCGGCAAAGAGCACGATCTCGCCGAGGGAGACGTTTTCCGCGTCCCCGCCGCCGAGCCGCAAATGTACATACACCCGCTTTTCCTTGCCCGCGTTCCCGTTTTCGAACTGCGCCTCGCACGCTTCGACGAAGAGATCGTACCCCGCGAGCCAGCCGTCGCCAAAGACCACTTCGGCTTTTGCCGTGCCGTCGTACGTCTTATCGAGCGCGGCGAAGTAGCTCTCCCACGCGAGGGGCGCCCGCTCGATCATCGCCTCCGCCGAGACGGTCTCCTCCGCCAGATAATAATTTTCCGCGTCCTTGCCTTCGAGGAGGAATCCCGTGACGGAAGCGCTTTTTACGCCCGCGCCGGGGTCGGCAAACATTGCCGTAACGTAATCGCAGTTCAGGCGCACGTCGTCGGAAGGAAGCGCTCCGAAGAGGACGGCGCGGCTGAGGTCGGCGTCCGCCCGCACGGTGCCGTCGTACCGCTTACACCGCACGGCGACGCCCGAAAGGGAGAGGGCGCGGGGAAAGACTTCGAAGCGGCTCAGGAGCCGCCCTCCTGCCGAGAGGGTCCATTCCCCCGCGGGCAACCGCTCGCTTGCGGAGAGGATCGCCTCTTTCAGATCGCCGTCTACCGAAACTTCCCGCCGCTGACGCGCGCTCTCGAAGAGCAGCGTCCCCCGCTCGGCGCGCTCCGCCGTAACGCGCTCCAAGCGCGGGCTCTCGCCGTAGGTGCGGTCGCCGAGTTCGGCGCAGATCCCCCACACCGCATACAGCTTAATAAGCCCCGCGGCGGAAGCGGAAACGGGATAGCGGTCGGAATACAGCCCCGCCGCGCTGAGCCGCACGCACTCCGCGAGGGAACGGTCTTCCGTCCAGCCGAGGAATTCGACGTTCGCGCCCGCCTTGGGAAGAAGAGCCTTCAACGCGACCTCATTCCCCGCGGCGGGGACGTCTGCGGGCAAACCGAAAGAGAGGGAGAGCGGGTCGAAAAAGGAGACGGTCTTTTCCGCCCAGTCGGCAACGCCGTCGCCGTTCTCATCTATCCCCCACACGGCATAGAAACAGATGACGAGCCCCTCCGCATCGGCGGCGGAAACGCAGTAGGCTTCCCCGCAGAGCCGCTCAGGTCCCTTTTCGGGCGCTTCCGTATAGAGATAGCCGCAACCGTCAAAGGCGGACCTCGTCCAACCGACGAGGGCATAGCGCCTTCCGCCCTCCGTCAAAACTCCCTCCGCGGGAAGGAACACGGTCTCGCCCGCGGCGGCGGTAATATCCGGCGGCAAAACCGCCGTTCCCTTCGCCCGCTGTTCGAAGCGCACCGTAAAGAGGTCTTTCCGGTCGGGAACGCCGTTGCCGTTTTCGTCCGCGCCCCATACCGCATAGAGGGTGATGACTCCGTCCGAAGCGTCGGCAAGCGCCACCGTGTAAAAATCGGTCATCACTTCGACCGGCGGTTCTTGCGTATAGCGGTGCTCGCCAAACGTGAGGGTCCAGCCGAGAAATACCGCGCGCTCCGCCCGCTCGGAGCCGAGCGCTACCCGCTCGCCCGCCCGAAGATCTCTTCTGCACCCGAACAAAACGCCGTTTCCGTCGGCAAAGAGGAGGGTAAAGCGCTCCTTGAAATCGGGCGTGCCGTTGCCGTTTTCGTCCGCACCCCATACCGCATAGAGAGACACCGTTTCGCCGTCCTCTTCGGCAACCGTATAGAAATCACGGAACAGGGTGTGGGAGAGCAGCTCTTCCTCACGGGTCAAAAACAGATCTTCGCCGCGCTTGCTCCAACCGAGAAAGACGTAACGCATGCCGTTTTCGGCGACATATTCCCTTTCCACCGCGGGCGGGAAAACCGTGATCCCAACCAGAAGCGGACGCCCTTCGCCGTCCTCGCGCACCTCCGAAGTTAAATCGGGTAGGATGAACCGCACCGTGCGGCGCACCTCGTCGCGGTCGGGAATGCGGTTGCCGTTGCAGTCGGCGCTCCAAACGGCGTGGAGGGTGATGATGCCTTTGACGGCGTCGCGGGATTTCACGCAATATTCTTCGGTGAGTAAATCCGAATCTTTATCCTTCTGCCAACCGAGGAGAATATTATTTGCCGCTCTTACGGACAAGCTATTCGGCAATCGCAACGTCTCGCCCGACTTCATGCCCGCGTGGCGTTCAGGAAGAATCGCGTCTTCCTCGCTTTCGAACACGACGGTGTAGGTTTGAGTGTAGTCGGCGATTCCGTCGCCGTTGCCGAGTTCGTCGCAATCCTCCGCCCAAACGGCATAGAGGGTAACTGTTTTAATGACCGTGAATACTTCGCCGGCTTTAATAAACTTTATTGAGGGCTTTTCAAAGAAGTGCGCCCCCTCCTCTTCCGTCCAGCCGATGAGAATGTAATTTACTCCGTTTACCGAAGTTTGTCCCTCGTTCGGAAGATCGAGCGTATCCCCGCCGAAACGTTCCGCAGATTCGAAACTTACGTCCGCGTTCGTCTCGAATTTGACGGTATAGCGCGATTCGTCGCGATCGGGCAATCCGTTTCCGTTTTCATCCTCTGCCCAAACCGCGTGGAGGGTAATGACCCCGCCGAGCGCGTCGCATGATTTTACGCAATATTCTTCAGCAAACAGATCGGAAGTATTTTTAATCATCCAACCGAGGAGAACGTAATCCGCCGTTCTTACGGACAAGCTATTAGGCAACCGCAATGTCTCGCCCGTTTTCATGCCCGCGTGGCGTTCGGGAAGAATCGTGTCTTTATCGCTTTCGAACACGACGGTGTAGGTTTGCGTATAATCGGCGATTCCGTCGCCCGCGCCGAGTTCGTCGCAATCCTCTGCCCAAACGGCATAGAGGGTAACCGTTTTCTCAACAGAGAACGTGCCGCCGATAAAATCAATCTGCGGCTTGCGGTAAAAATGTCTCCCCGCTTGCTCCGTCCAACCGACGAGGATATAATTTATTCCGCCCACCGAAGTTTTCCCCTCGCTCGGAAGATCGAGCGTATCCCCGCCGAAGCGTTCCGCGGATTCGAAGTTTACTCCGTCCGCGCTCGTCTCAAAAGTAACGGTGTAACGCGATTCGTCGCGATCGGGCAGTCCGTTTCCATTCTCATCTTCCGCCCAAACGGCGTGGAGCGTAATGACCCCGCCGTGCGCGGCGCGAGCAGAGATACAATACTCATCGACGAGAAGCTCGGTGGCGCCTTGCATCTTCCAACCGAGGAGAACATAATTTGTAGCTCTTACGGACAAGCTGTCAGGGAGCCGCAATGTCTCGCCCGATTTCAAGCCCGAATAACGATTAGGAAGAGTTGTAT
>CANRNP010000074.1 GCA_947632015.1 uncultured Clostridia bacterium
TCATAGATAAAAAGTAAATCCGAACCATTCATTCGTTACGAGTATTTGGTTCGGATTATACTGACTTGGTGCCGGTGATCGGGGTCGAACCGATACGGTATTTCTACCACAGGATTTTGAGTCCAGCGCGTCTGCCAATTCCACCACACCGGCGACTATTTAGGATTATATAATAATCCGCGAAAAAAATCAAGCGATTTCTTCGAATATCTTGCAAAAAATGAGACGGCGTGATACAATTATCGCATGGATAAGTATGTTTTGATCGACGGAAACAGCCTTTTGAACCGCGCGTTTTACGCGATGAATGTTTTTACGACCAAAGACGGATTGCCGACGAACGGCATTTTCGGGTTTACGAAACTGCTTTTCAAAATCCTCCAAGACGAAAAGCCCGCCTATCTTACGGTTGCCTTTGATTTGCACGCCCCCACGTTCCGCCATAAAATGTATTCGGATTACAAGGGCACGCGCAAACCCATGCCGGAGGAGCTCGTGCGGCAGGTGCCCGTGTTGAAATCGCTCTTGCAAAAGATGGAGATCTCCACCGCCGAGCTCGAAGGCTACGAGGCGGACGACCTGATCGGGACCCTTTCCCGCAGGTTCGAGGGGGTGGAAGTGCTCATTTATACGGGCGACCGCGACGCTTACCAGCTCGTGAAGGAAGGGGTGAGCGTCTGCTTCACCAAGCGCGGCGTAAGCGAGACGGAGCGGCTCACCTTGGAAAATTTTTACGAAAAAGTAGGGCTTACGCCCGCCCAGATCATCGAGGAAAAGGCGCTCATGGGCGATTCCTCCGACAATATCCCCGGAGTGCGCGGCGTGGGACCCAAGACCGCCGTCGAACTCCTGCGCCGCTACGGGACGGCGGAGAATATTTTCGCGCACCTTGACGAGCTCTCCCCCGCTCTCAGAAAAAAGTTCGAGGGGCAGGAAGAGATCTCTCGGCTCTCCCACCGCCTTGCCACCATCGACACCGAAGTGCCGTTTCCGCTCGGGAAAGAAGATTGCCGCGTAAAACTGCCCTTCCCTCCTTCGGCGCGCGCGGCGTTTGCCGATCTGGAATTCCGTTCCCTGTTGGGGAGCCCCTTCTTCGCGGGCGATACGGTCGACGCGGGCGTTGCGGCGGGTTCGGAAGAGAGGGAGGAGACGATCGGCGTCGTCCCCTGCGCGTCGATCGAAGAGGCGCTTTGCGCGCTCGGCGAAGCGGAGCAATTCTCCGCGGACTTTGCCCCGGACGGATTTCATCTCTGCGACGGCAAAACCGAATATATTTTCCCTGCGAAGGGTTCGCTGCTCTCCGCGGGATATTTTCCCGAAGAGCTCGTTCCCCTGCTGAAAACCCTCTTCACGGGGGAACGCCGCGCCATCGTTGCCGACGTTAAGGCGCTCTCCCACCGCTTGGACGAGTTCGGCATTTCCCTCTCCTGCCCCGTGGAGGACGTTTCCCTCCTGCGCTATCTTGCCGATTCCAACCGCCGCGTTTCCTCTTCGAAAGATCTCACCCAAGAATTTTCCCTTCCGGAGACCCACCGCGCCTATGCGGTCGAAAGAGGCTATCGGGACGCAGTGGAGCGGACGCGCGGTTCGGAAGAGGAAACGCTCTACCGCACGCTCGAATTGCCCCTCGCTTGGGTGCTCCTCGATATGGAGCGCACGGGAGTACGGGTGGACGAGGACATGTTCTCGGTATTTTCGGAAAAATTTTCCCACGAACTCAAAGAGCTCTCCGAAAAAATTTACGGGCTCGCGGGCGGGATCCGCTTCAATCTCAACTCCCCCGCCCAGCTCTCCGAAGTGCTGTTTGAAAAGCTCGGCTATGCGACGAAAGGGCTCAAAAAGAATGCGCGGGGAGGATATTCCACGAACGCGGACGTCTTGGAAAAGCTCGCGGAGAAATATGAGATCGCGCGGATGATCCTCCGCTACCGCGAAGTGCAGAAGTTGCAATCGACGTATATCGACGGGATCCGTCCCCTCGTCTCGGACGGCGTCGTGCACACGACGTATCAGCAGATGATGACGACGACGGGGCGGCTTTCGAGCGCGAATCCCAACTTGCAGAACATCCCCGTGCGGAGAGAAGAAGGCAGAGAGCTGAGGAAACTTTTCCTTGCGCGGGAGGGAAATGTCCTCATCGACGCCGACTATTCGCAGATCGAACTGCGTCTGCTCGCCCATTTTTCCGGCTGTAAGCCGTTGCAGGAAGCCTATCGGGCGGGAAAAGACATCCACGCGACGACTGCGGCGCAGGTCTTTGGGGTAAAGCCCGAAGAAGTCACCCCGCTCATGCGGCGCAGGGCGAAGGCGGTCAACTTCGGCATCATCTACGGCATGAGCGCGTTCGGGCTCGCAAAAGACGTCGGCTGTACTTCCGCCGAGGCGCAGGCTTACATTGAGCGCTATTTTGCGACCTATACCGACGTGAAGGAATATATGGACGAAAACGTGCGTTTTGCCAAAGAACACGGCTATGTAACGACCATTCTCGGCAGAAAACGGCATATCCCGGAGTTGACTTCGCCGAACCGCACCGTCCGCGCCTTCGGGGAGCGCGCCGCCATGAACATGCCCTTGCAGGGCAGTTCCGCCGATATTATCAAGCTCGCCATGCTCGGCGTTTCGCGCCGCCTTTCCGCGGAGCGGCTCCGCACGAAGATGGTGTTGCAGGTCCACGACGAGCTCGTTTTGGACGCGCCCGCAGAGGAAGCGCAGACCGCTTCCCGCATTTTGAAGGAGGAGATGGAAAACGCCGTGCAGCTCTCGGTTCCGCTGACGGTGGAAGTCTCTTCGGGGGCGAACTGGTATGAAGCAAAGTGAAAAGATCGCCATAACCGGCGGGATCGGGAGCGGGAAGTCCACCGTTGCCGCGTTGTTGAAAAAATGGGGCTATCCCGTATTTTCGTGCGACGAAATTTACCGCGAACTCACGGAGGAAGCGGAATTTCTGCGCGGGATCGCCGAGCTCTTTCCCGGTTGCGTAAGAGGCGGGACGCTCGACCGCGCTCATCTCTCGAAGATCGTATTTTCGGACGATAAGGCAAGGGAGGCGCTCAACGCCTATTCTCATCCCCGCGTTATGGAGCGGTTGCTTGCCCGCATGCCCGCCTGCGGACGTTCGTTTGCCGAGGTGCCCCTTCTCTTTGAAAACGGTTATGAGAGGCTGTTTCGCGCCGTCATCGTCGTTCTGCGGGAGCGCGCGGCGCGGATCGAGGCGGTAAAGGCACGGAGCGGGCTCTCCGAAGAGGAGATCCTCGCCCGCATGAACGGACAGTTCGATTACGCAAAAACGCCCGCAAACTGTTTTCTTCTTTGCAACGACGGCACCATTTCCGATCTGGAAAAATCGCTGAAAGACCTGCTTCAAAAGCTCGGTGGCTCCCCTACCGCCCGATAATTACTGAAAAAAGGACGGCATTTTTTGACCGTCCCTTCTTCGTTCTTGATTGTTGCTTACCCCTCGACGATCTCGACAAGTGCCTTTTGGAGAACTGCGGAGAAATTCACGCCCTGCGCCGTTGCTTTTTTATCGAGCCATACGGGAATGGTGCAGTTTTTGCGAACGCTACGGTTCTCGTTCTTCTCCCGGTAAGCGGTAAAATCGACCTCGACGAGCGTCACGATCTCATTCTCTGCGGCTTTGGGTTTCATTGTAACGCCCTTCGGGATCTCCCGTTTTGCGTCCTCTTCGCCGATGCCCCAAATGCCGATGCAGTCCTTCGCCATAGCGATGCAGTCCTCAATGTCCTTGCCCTGCGTGTAGAGGTCCAGATCGGGAATATACACCGAAAAATATTTCTCCCCGTTTTCGGGGGGTGTGATGACGATCGCATAAATGCTTTTCATTGCCTTTCACCTCGCTTTATTCCAGGTTGTGTTTTTTGATAAGAGCTTTTGCAAGCCGTTCGTTGATCTCGCTGTGTCGCGGGATCACTTCGCTTGTCTCGCCGTTGGTGTAAACGGAATGGCTTCCACCCTCGCGCTCCAAGCGCCATCCGTTCCGTTCAAACAGTTTTACCAAGTCTTTCCGCTTCATTTGCAACCTCTTTACACTTTGTATTATACGCATTGATACGCATAATGTCAAGTGCTTTGAGAAAAATTTTAAGATAAAAAGGAAATCCGAACCGTTCCCTCGCTTGGAGGATTCGGTTCGGATGACAATTACTTGGTGCACCGAGGCAATTATAATCCGAACACGAAAGCTCGTCAAGGCTGACCGTTTGCGTTCCGTTTTTATAGTTA
>CANRNP010000075.1 GCA_947632015.1 uncultured Clostridia bacterium
TTTTGTGGGATAAAGTCGCGTCTCCCCTGCCACGTCGCAACAAATGGCGGTCGCTATCCTTTTGCCGCTTGTTGCTCCTCATCCCAAAAAAATACTTCGTCTTTTTTTGGGAACCCTAAATATAGAGCAAAAGACCGTGCCAAGGCAGGTCGGGGGGTTTGTGGTAGGGACGGGCGGGAATCGAAAGGGAAGAGGGCTCCCGCAAAAAGAATCCGTGCTAAGGCAGGTGGGGGCGGCGTTGGTTTTGTAATTTTCCCTGAAAAATTCTTGCATTTTTTCCGAAATCTGTTACAATAGAAGTAAAGGAAGGATTGGATGGAACTCAAACAAGTGATCCTCTATACCGACGGCGCATGTTCGGGCAATCCCGGAGCGGGCGGCTGGGGGGCGGTACTGCTCTTCGGCGAGCACCGCCGCGAGATCTCCGGCGGCGAGCGGGAGACGACGAACAACCGCATGGAACTCACCGCCGTAATCAAGGGTCTGGAAAAACTCAAATATCCTTGCGCCGTAGACGTTTACAGCGATTCCTCTTACACCGTGAACGGCTTTGCCGAGGGCTGGGTCTATCAATGGGAACGGAGCGGATGGAGAAAGGCGGATAACAAGCCCGTCCTCAACGAGGATCTCTGGCGGAGATTGCTCGAACTCACCCGCGTGCACAGGGTCGTTTTCCATAAGGTGAAAGGGCACGCCGAAAACGTCCTCAACAACCGTTGCGACGAGCTCGCGCGCGCCGCGATCAAGGCGATTTCCGATAAATAAATTCATACCCTTCGGGATATACTATTATAAGGAATTTATGAGTAAATTCCCGTCTCATTCCGTCGGATAGACAGACGGGGGTTCCGATATGACAAAACGGGCAAACATTCTCCATATCCTTTTCATCACCCTTGCGGCGGCGGTCACGCAGGTTTTTTTTCTGCTCTGCCTCTATTCCGTCTGCGGCGGTTGGGCGAGATGGCTGTACCTCACGGTGCTCATCGGCGGGACGGCGCTCAACGCGGGGCTTTACGCCTTCGACATCGTTTCCTACTTCTTGGAGAAGGAATTTTGGTTCAAAGCGTGTATCATCGCGTATGTCATGCTCGTCTTTGCGGGCGTCGTATTCTATATCCTCCTCAAAACGGGATTCATGGAGATCGCGGGGGACGAGGAGTTGCTCGAAGCGTATCTTGAACGCACGGGCGTCTGGATGAGCGTCCTCTTCGTGCTGTTGCAGTTCTTGCAAGTCGTCATCCTGCCCATTCCGAGCACGGTGACGGTGGTTGCCGGCGCCGCGCTCTTCGGTCCGCTCAGGGGGAGTTTTCTCAGCCTTGCGGGCATCGTGCTCGGCTCGCTCGTCGCTTTTCTCGTGGGAAGGTATGCGGGCGTCCGCGTCGTCGCCTGGCTGATCGGCAAGGATACGCTCGAAAAATGGATGAAAAAGATCAAGGGGAAGGATAAGCTCCTGCTCTCCGCCATGTTCCTCTTGCCCGTCTTTCCGGACGACGTCCTCTGCTTCGTCGCGGGGCTGTCGAGCATGTCGGTCTGGCTCTTTTTGGGGGTGATTCTGCTCTCGCGGGTCCTCGCCATCTTCACCACGAGCTATTCGGTCAGCCTCATCCCCTTCAACACCTGGTGGGGGATCACGATCTGGGCGATCCTCTTCGTGCTCGTCGCGGCGCTCTTCGTCGTGCTCTATAAAAAGTCGGACGACATCCTCGGCTGGTTCGAAAAGAAATTCCATCGCGAAACGCGCGTGAGCGAAAAAAAGAAGCGGGGAGATTTCACGCTGGAAGTCGTCTCGCCCGACGGGGCGATCGTTGAAAAAGGGGTCGCCCGCAAAGAGGAAAAAAAGTGATCGCCACGGAAAAGCCCGCGCGGGCTTTTTTTCTTTTGAAAAAGCGGCACAAAATATTGCTGTCCGCTTGACAAGAGGGGAAAGATTTTGTATAATGCTATTTGGTAGAAATTGGAGTTTTGGCAAAAAGAGGGATTCATGGATAAAATCGGATTGTTGCGGGAAAGAAAAGCCGCGCTTGTTCAGGCGGGCGAAAAGGTGCGCGCGGAGATCTCGGCGCTTGCGGATGAAGAGAGCTTTGTGGAGCTCTCGGCGTTCAGTTTTTCGGAGGAAGAATACGGCAAGTCTCCCGCGGGAGAGGGCGTCGTCACGGGCTTTTGCACCATCGGCGGCGACCCGTTCTATGTCGTGGCGCAGAACTTTGCGCAGGACCTCGGCGGGCTCACCAAAGCGCATTGCGAGAAGATCGCAAAGACGCTGAACGCCGCGGAGAAGAATGAAACGCCCGTCGTTTGGCTGCTCAACTGCCGCGGGGCGAAGCTCGGAGAGGGGGTGAACGTCCTCGAAGGGATCGCAGAGCTTCTGCTCAAAGCGACCCAGCTCAAAGGCACCGTGCCGCAGTACGCGATCATCGCGGGAGAAGTGTACGGCGCGGCGGCGGCGATCGCGGCGATCGCGGACGTCGTGTTCTTCCTCAAAGAGGGCGCGCTCGCGGTATCGAGCCCCCTCGTGCTCTCCGCAAAGGCGGGGAAGGAACTCAAAAAAGAAGAAGTCGGCGGCTATCAAGCCCTCAGACACGCCCTTCTTCCCGCCGTTACGGTAAAGGACGTGGAAGAGGCGGCGGCGCATATCCGATTCCTCACGGGGCTGTTTAGCGGCAACACGGCGGACGCGGAGCTGAACGCGCCTGCGCCTGTGCTCGAAACGAAGGCGGGGGCAGCGGAGCTCTTGCCGCTCATCGAGGACAGGTTGGAGATCGGGGCGAACTGCGCGCCTGAGATCAAAACGGTTTTGGGGCGTCTCGGCGGCATCGCGGTGGCGGCGGCAGTGTTCGACGGCATGCGGATCACGGCGGAGAACATGAAAAAATTGCGCAACTTTGCCGAGCTCGCCTGTTGCTACGGGCTGCCTTTCGTGCTGTTTGTGGATTGTCTCGGCGTGGAGGAGAGCCTCGCGGTAAACGACAGCTCCGTCCTTCGGGAGATCGCGGAGTATCTCAACATTCTCGACGCGATCGACACGGCGAAAATTTCAGTGGTGACGGGAAGCGCGGCGGGGCTCGGCTATTCGCTGTTTGCGGCGAAGTCGGCGGGGTATGACTATACCTATGCGCTGGCGACCTCCCGCGTCTCCCTGTTCGAGAGCCGGAAAGGCGCGGAGATCTTTTACGGCGGCGCGGACGGAGCGCTCCTCGAAAAGTACGACGAAGAGCACGCCGATCCCGTAAACGCGGCGAGAGGGGGGTATCTCGACAATGTGATCGAGCCCCGCTTCTTAAAGCAGTATCTGATCGCTTCGTTGCAGACCCTTGTGAGGTAACGGAAATGTGGAATTTACTGGACAGTTGGTTGCATTTCGACCTCGGAGAAGGCGCCTTTTACGCCGTGTTCGGCTTTTTGTTCGTCTTTGCGGGGATCGCCTTTCTTATCCTGTTCTTTACCTTGTTCGGCGCCGCGATGAAACGGGCGGGCGAGCACAAAAACAAAAGAGGGGAAGCGACCCGCGAATCCGCGGTGGGGGAGCTTCCCGCCGTCGAAGAGGGGATCTCCCCGGAGACGGTGGCGGTGATCACGGCGGCGATCGCGGCATACTACGAGGCGGCGCCGCAGAAGTGCGACTTCGTCGTGAGAAGGATCAAGCGCCGGTAAGTGCGGCGGCAAAAAATTTCCGAAAAAAATTATTAGCGACATAGAGAAATCAAAAAGGAGAGATTTATGCGGAATTTTATCATTACAGTGGACGGGAAGCGGTATGAAGTCGGCGTAGAGGAGGTCGGCGCGGCTCCTTCCGCGCCCGTAGCCGTTCCTTCCGCGGCACAGGCTCCCGCGGCGGTCCCCGCGGCGCCCAAAACGAATCTAAGCGGCACGAAGGTGCTCTCGCCCTTCCCCGGTCTCATCAAAAACATCCTGCTTTCAAACGGCGCGGCGGTCAAGAAAGACCAGCCCATTCTGGTGCTCGAAGCCATGAAGATGGACAACGACATCACCGCCCCCTGCGACGGCGTGATCACTTACAACGTCGCAAAAGGCGCAAATGTCGAATCGGACGCCGTCCTCGCCGTCATCGCATAAACGGAGAAGATCATGCAGAATTTACTCGCACTCGATTTCGGAAAGATCTTTTCCGATCTGTGGCAATCGATGGGGCTCTCGCAGGGGACCTGGCAGAACTATGTCATGCTGCTCATCTCCTTTGTGCTGATCTTCCTTGCGATCGTCAAAAAATTCGAGCCGATGTTG
>CANRNP010000076.1 GCA_947632015.1 uncultured Clostridia bacterium
TGAATTCCGCCTAAGGCAAGAAAATTTTAGGGTTTCGAACGATTCTTTGCTCCTCCGCCTCCTTCGGGGCGTCGTCGAAAATAATCGTTCGAGGAAACGTGCTTGGACGCAATAACTTATTCAACCTCTCGTTCGCGTTGAAGGGCAAGAAGGCAAAAGTGTTTGCCAAATTGTGTCGCCCACGGCGGAAGTGAATTCCGCCTAAGGCAAGAAAATTTTAGGGTTTCGAACGATTCTTTGCTCCTCCGCCTCCTTCGGGGCGTCGTCGAAAATAATCGTTCGAGGAAACGTGCTTGGACGCAATAACTTATTCAACCTCTCGTTCGCGTTGAAGGGCAAGAAGGCAAAAGTGTTTGCCAAATTGTGTCGCCCACGGCGGAAGTGAATTCCGCCTAAGGCAAGAAAATTTTAGGGTTTCGAACGATTCTTTGCTCCTCCGCCTCCTTCGGGGCGTCGTCGTAAATAATCATTCGAGGAAACGTGCTTGGACGCTATAACTTATTCAACCTCTTGTTCGTTTTATCGGGCAAGAAGGCAAAAGTGTTTGCCAAATTGTGTCGCCCACGGCGGAAGTGAATTCCGCCTAAGGCAAGAAAATTTAATGTTTCGGAACCCTGCTCCGCGCAGTGTCCTAAAACCGTCGCCCTGCCCCGCTTCAAATATGTCACCCTGAGCTTGTCGAAGGGTCGCCGCAGTCTTATTAACGCTGAGGCGATTCCTACTTCGCACTTCGTGCTCGTGCCGCGCTTAGAGAAACAGAACAGCGCGCGGGGCGGAATGACGGAATTAGAAAGGGTCGTCGCAGTATGATTCACACAGTCGGGAAAATTTTTCCGACTTTTTTCTTGCAAACGCTTGACAAGTGTACTTGGCAGTGCTATGATAGACATACCAAGTTTACTTGGCAAGGAGAGGGATATGGACGAACAACAAGAGCAAATCGAGCATGACGAGAGCGCACAGCCGCTCTCCAAAGAGGAAATTCTGGCTCGGAGCCGCAAAGAGAATGAAAAAGCGGGCGATGAGCGGGAGCAGGCAAAGTGGAAGTGGGTGACTTACGTCGGGTATCTCGCCACGATCATCACTGTCGTTATCATCGAATTTTGTTATATTCTGCTCCATCAGGACGAAGCGTTTTTCTATCCGATCTACGTCCTGCTGGGCACGAGCATGAGTGCGCAGACGACTTGTCAGGCAGTCGTCATGAAGAAGGGAAGAGGCAAGACGATCTCCATCGTCTGCGCCGTCCTGCTCATCGCAGTCACGATCGCTTTGTGGGTGCTGTTCGCCCTCTCCCTTGCCGGGATCGAAATTTGAGGTATTTATCATGGAAGAAAATAACAACAGCGAAGAAGAGTTGAACAACGAAGAAGAATGGAACGCCGAAGATCCCGCCCTTTCCAAAGAGGAAATTCTGGCGCGGAGCCGCAGGGAAAACAAATCGGGCGACGAGCGGGAACAGAGCCGCAGGATGTGGTCGAAATACGCCGGATTTGCGGCGATGGTACTTGCCTGCGCCGTCGTCCTCTTCGTGCGGATATGCACGGAGGATACCGTCCCCTACGATCTCATGGCGATCATCTTTACCGGGCTTGTCGCGCAGAACTCCGTGGAGCTGTTCGTTACGACAAACAAGACGCTGAAAGCGCTCTCGCTCATGGCGACGGTGGTCGGTCTCGCGGCGGCGATCCTGTATTGGGTGGAATGGGGCATGTTCCTTGCGGGGAAATAATCGGGCGCAACAACAAAGATGGACGAAAAACTGGTTCTCCGCAACCGCCTGAAAGAGGTGCGCGCGGAAAAAAATCTATCGCAGGGGGAGCTCGCCGCGCTCGTGGGCGTTTCGCGCAACACGATCTCCTCCATCGAGACGGGACAGTTCTGCCCCACGGCAAAGCTCGCCCTCATCCTCTGCATCGCGCTCGACAAAAAATTTGAGGAGCTCTTTTACTTTTAGAGAAAAATGAAATTTACAACGACGGAAAACAAAAAACAACTCAAAAACCGCATGGAGAGCGCAAAGACGGCGGAGCGCGCAAAGCGGCTCAAAATGGCGGTCTCTTGCAAGGGGGACGAGGTGGAGATCGTCGTCTGCCGCCGCGGTACGGCGCCGCAGTATGCCTTTTTCGGAACGATTTCGGAAGGGGAAGAGTGCGCCGTGAAAGGGGAGATCGCGCTCGTCGGTAAACCGTGGCGGTGGTACGATTATTTCTTCACCGTCCTTTCCTGCGTCATCTTCCTGCCGCTCACCGCGTTTCTCTTTGCGGGCGATCTCGTGATGACGGCATATCTCGCCGCGGGGAATCCCCTGTGGAGCGGCAGTTTTTGTTTCCCCTTCACGAGCGCAAAGAGCCGCGAGAAAAAACTCGTCGCCTTTATGGAAAATACCCTCTTGCTCAAACGGACCGATTAAAACAGGCGGCGCCCCGCAGAAACTTCTGCGGGGCGCCGCCCGATATGTTCTCATTTTTTCTTGCGTTCTTTGAACTCCGAGACCGCCTTTTCCGCATAGCCTTCGAGCTCCTCGGCGAATTTACGCGCCGACTTGAAGGGGAAGCAGAAACTCGCGTGCTTTTTTTCGAAGTTTTCCACATGCTCCTTGATGCTCTCTTTCAGGCGCTCGTAGTGCACAACGATCTGTTTCTCCTCGGCGAATTTTCTGATCTTCATCGAGAGACCCAGCGAGTGTCCGAGATCGACGAGGAAGATCCCCAAGACGATTCCCACAAAGAAGGAAAACCACATGTTGTTCACAAACCATGTCACCGCTTCGAGGACGGGTTCGTTCATGAGGAAGTAGAACCCCGCCGCAACGAGCAGCCACAAAAAGGAGAAGAGGGGACAGATGATGCCCTGAATGTTTCCCCATTGGTCGGAGTAATCCCACAGCTTGATCTTCATGCCCTTGATGAAAATGAGCCCCGCAATGTATTCGATGACCGTCATCATCGCGCCCATGATGAGGATGATGAGAAGGGCGTCGAGCCACCCATGCCCCGTATGGATGGGGATGAGGGAGATTGCAAACATGAGGGCGAGCCCGAATCCGTAGAGGGGAAGGTAAGGACCCGTCAAAAAGCCGGGGTTGATCCACTTTTTCGCCGAAAAAAATCTGCGGAAGAGCACCTCGGTTATCCAACCGAGCATACTTCCCGCAATAAAGAGAAATGCGGCAACGAGCAGTCCGTCTAAAAATTTCATGCGGTTTTCCTTTGCGAGTTTTTCTTGATTATAGCATATCCCCAAGAAAATTGCAACCCTTCATTTGTTTACTCCCTTTGATTTTGGGTTATATAAAGAGAGGAAAGGGAAGGCGGGAAAACCTTCCCGCCCTCACACCACCTCAGTCACCTTCGGCGACAGCTCCTCCTGAGGAGGCGCCCCCTTCAAGGAGGGGGGTGGGGGGTGGTGCGTTCCCGGAAGGAGGAAAAATATGGACGCAAATAAATATACCCAAAAATCGTTGCAGGCGATCGGGGCGGCGCAGAATACGGCGCTCGAATACGGAAATTCCGAACTTACCTGCACCCACCTCTGTCTTGCGCTTCTCGAAAGCGACGGACTTGTTTTCCGCATTCTCTCCCGCGCGGGAGCGGACGCGGCGGGGCTCGCCCGCGCCGTAAAAGAGGAAGTGGAGCGGCTTCCCCGCGTTTCGGGCACGGGAGCGGGAAACGTCTATGCCACCCCCGCATTCGCGCGCACCCTCGCCGAGGCGGAAAAGCTCGCCGCCAACATGAAGGACGATTACGTCTCCGTCGAGCACCTCTTTTTGTGCCTCTTCGATAACGCCGAGGGGCGTCTCAAAGAGGTTTTCAAACGCTTCGGCGTGACGAAGGAAGGCTTCCTCAAAGGGATGAAGGAAGTGCGCGGGAACCAGAACGTGAAGAGCGACAACCCCGAAGATTCCTACGAGGCGCTCGAAAAATACGGCATGGACCTCACCAAACGGGCGCGCGAGCACAAGCTCGAACCCGTCATCGGCAGGGACGAGGAGATCCGCAACGTCATCCGCATCCTCTCCCGAAAGACCAAAAACAACCCCGTTCTCATCGGCGAACCCGGCGTTGGAAAAACGGCGATCGCCGAGGGGCTCGCCCAGCGGATCGTGAAGGGGGACGTTCCCGAAGGCTTGAAGCATAAGACCCTCTTCTCCCTCGATATGGGCGCGCTCATCGCGGGCGCGAAGTACCGCGGCGAATTCGAAGAGCGGCTCAAAG
>CANRNP010000077.1 GCA_947632015.1 uncultured Clostridia bacterium
AGAGAATACACTTTTACCGAGAGTATTCCCTTAGAATGAGATATTAAAATGTGTCGCAAGGCTATTATAGCACTTCGCGAGGGAATTATCAAGCCGTGAATCAATAGATTTGTAAAAATCTTTTGGATTTTCCCTTGTTTGAATTTCCCCGAAAAAGTTGGGGTTGTGATAGCAGGGCGTGTGCTTGTCCGCGCCTGTAAGCGAACGAACAGGCGGAACCATTTTATATTTTCCGCAAACAAAACGGTTGACTTTTTCCATGAAAATTTTATAATAAAATTATGATTTATTTGGACAATGACGATATCGTCTTTGAATCGGTCAAAAAAGAGGTATTGGGCTGACACGCAATTTTTAATGATCCGGCTTTTTCGAAGTTCGGGTCATTTTTTATTCGGCACGGTGGAACTGCGTTTACGCGCGGCTTGCCTGCCGAGAGGGGCTTGCCCCGCACGCGGCGGAAAAAACGGGGCGCTACGGGTCCGCGGGAAGAAATTTCCCGATATAAAAGCTCCGAAAGAGGAAATGTGAACAAAAGTGTCGTGACATTCTGCGTGCGGGAAGGTATCATTATGGATGTTAAGGAGGCACAAGATGAAATTCGGTGAAAAATTAAAACAACTCAGAAAAGACAACAACTTCACCCAGGAGGAGCTGGCGGAAAAACTCTATGTTACCCGCACGGCGATCTCAAAATGGGAAACGGACAAAGCGCTTCCCGCCATCGACAGTCTCAAACTCATCTCTGAACTCTTCCGCGTCAGCATCGACGACCTGATCTCGGACGGCGATCTCGAAACGAAGAGGGCGCTCGACGAAAAGCGGGCGAAGATCATGTACGGCATTGCCCTCGGTTTTCTCGTTTTGGCGACGGTCTTTGCCCTGCTCGCCTATTATTTGAAACAGCCCTATTTCAACATCGGGGGAACGGGCGCGGTCGCGCTGTATGCCCTCTTCGGGCTATTGTCCAAGCCGCGATACCGGCGCATTTCGGCAAAGAAGATGCTTCTCCCCTACGCGATCTCGCGCGCTTTTATCCTGCTGTTTGTCGTCGGGCTGATGATCGCCACCTTTTTTACTCTATAAAAAGCGGGAGAACGGGAAAAATTTCTTTGTATTTTTGCGCCGCTGTGCTATAATTTAAGCACGAACCGAAGGCGGTCGAAAACGGGCGCAAAAACGCGCGCCGAAAAAATAGGAGACGACTATGAAAAACAAACAAAGAGAAGCCGAACTGCTCCGCTATATCGAGAACATCCGCGACGAAGAGGGCTACGCCGTGGTGGACGTTTGTCTCGACGGGGAAACGCTGTACGACCCGCTCAGCTTGAAGGGGCAGAAAGATCTGAACGGCGAAATTTACGACTACATCGAGGCGCAGACGAATTTGATCCCCGCGAATATTCCCCTCCGCATCCGTTTTCACGGCGATTTTCCCGAAGAGGAGCAGAACGAGATCAAACAGATGATGCACCGCCACTATACGATGAAATCGTTCGACATCTCGTGGGACCTCATGGCGAACTTCCGCAAAATGCTCCTTCTCGCCCTCTTCGGCGCCGCCGTGCTGGCGGTCTACCTCTATCTCGCCCTGACTTCGCAGAATGCGCTCATGACCGAGATCCTCTCCATCGTCGGCTCTTTCTCACTGTGGGAAGCGGCAAACGCCCTGCTCCTCGAACGTCCGGGGCTCCGCAGAGACCACAGAAATAACCAGCAGAGCCTCAACCAGCGCATCGAGTTTATATCGGGGGAAACCGCTTCACGGTGAGATACCCTTTTTATCCGCCGACGGACTAATATAGGGCTGAATACAAAAGAGATCGGCAATACCGCCTTTGCTACAAAATTGCAAGAACGCTAAGGAAAAATTCCTCCTTAGCGTTCTTGTTATTCGGTCTCAAATCTGTTTCCGCGCCCTCAGCGGAGGAGCTCTCCGAGATACTCTTTCAGCTCCCCGTAGCCGCCGTGGGGATAGATGGAAATATCCCGCCCTTCCGTATTGATGAGGCAATCCGTCAACAAAAATACCTTCATGCCGATCTGCTCCGCCGCGCAGTCCTCGCGGGCGTCGTTGCCCACCATAAGGCATTCTTCGGGCGCCAGAGAGAGTTTTTCTGCGAGCTCGGTATAATATTTTGCGTTCGGCTTGCAATAGCGCGAATTTTCGTAAGAAGTGATATATGCGAAATTTTCGGCGTCCACCCCCGCCCAGCGAAGGCGGTTGCGCTGTGCAACGGCGGGAAAAATGGGGTTCGAAGCGAGCACCAGACCGATCCCCCGCGCCCGCAGCATGGCGACCGTCGCCCCCGCCTCCGGACGAAACCCGCAACAGCTCTGCGCCTCGTTGAATTCCTCGCGGTAAAAGGATTCGAACAGCGGCAGATCGCCGTGCACCCGTTCGCCGAAAACGGAGGCGAATACCCGCCAGAAGGCTTCCTCGTTCGTACATGAACCGTCGTTTTTCACCATTGCCGCCGTGCCCGCCCAAATGGCGTCGACGAGTTTTTTCGGCTCATACCCGTAGGGCGCGAGTTTTACGGTCAGCTTTTTGAAATACGCCCGCGTAAAGAGCTCCTGGTCCATCGGGAGAAGGGTACCGTCCATATCGAATAATACCGTTTTTATCATGACATATCCCCTTTTTTTGCACAATTCGGATTTTTGCGCGGCTCGGTTTGCCCCCGCTCAGTTTGCGCCGTGCCCGCGCAAACGTTCCAGGATCGCCTCGTCGGCGGGGCAGAATTCATAGAGCGGGATCTGATCGGGCGTGATCCATTTCAATTCGCAATGCTCCAACTTCTGCGGCTCGCCCGCCGCGATCTCGCAACAGAACAGCGTGAGATCCACGGCGAGGTCGGGATATTCATGCCGCACTTCCATGTAGACCTCCCCCACCGAGACCGTGATCCCAAGTTCTTCCCGGCATTCGCGCACGAGCGCCTCTTCCTTCGTTTCGCCTATCTCCGTCTTGCCGCCGGCAAATTCCCACAAAAATTCCCGCGCCTTGCCCGCAGGGCGGCGGCAGATGAGAAATTTTCCCTCGCGCCAAATGAGCGCCGCAACCACTTGTGTATATTTTTTCATGTACGTTCCCCAAAATTTACGACGCTTGCGTTGCCGTCACCTTCAAAGTGGCTTCCGCCGCCATCCCGTTCTCCTCCGCCCGGACGATGATCGTGTATTCTCCTGGCTGTAAAAAGACAAGGCTCCCGCTGAGTTTTCCGTCCGCAACCTTGAATGCGGGCTGCGAGACAAATTTATTTGCTTTGCCGTTTTCGACAAGAACGCGCTCCCCGTCCTTTTCGATAGAAACCGTAAAGACGGCGCTTGCCGTACCGCTGTATTCGCCGGTGAAGAAGTACATTTCGGCGCCACACTCCACTTGGGGCTGTTCGCTGTGCAATGCGAGCGTGTAGATCTCCTGCCACTTCGCCGTCAGAACGACGTCCCTCGCAAACGACGTCATATCGTTCGCCTGTCCGCCGTTTACCCCTTCGCCGAAAAACCATCCGAGGAACAGGAATCCCTCGCGCTCAGGAATCGGAAGCTGGGTGCTGCTCCCTTTTGCGATCGTTCTTTCGCTCTCCCCACCGGGCAAAACGCCTTGATTCGCGTCAAAGCGAAGGGTTACCGTCCCGGTTGGAGAATCGGGCTGTAATTTTCCGCAGATCTGCCAACCGTTTTCGGTTTTTTGGTACACGCTTCCGTCGGACGTATGCAGAAAAAAGTCTCCGGGCACGCCCTCTTCCGAAGAGGGAAGGCTCTCGCCCACATACCAAGCGGCGCCGTTTCTACCATCCCTGCCGTCTTTGCCGTCGATGCCGTCCTTTCCCGCTCCTCCGAACGGCGCAAAGATCCCCAAAAGGCTCAGCGCCAAGCAGACCGCCATCGAAGCCGCAAAAATGATCCAAAATTTTTTATGATCCGCCATAATTCCGCACTCCTATGAACGTTATAGCACATATCGCGAAAAATCTCAATCAAAAAATTCATTTTTTTCGAAATTTCAAAGAAAAATAAAAAATTTCGAAAATGACCGAAAAAACGCTTGATAATTTCTGCAACCTTTGGTAAAATGAATAACTGTAAATACTTTGGGGTGTCGCCAAGCGGTAAGGCAACGGACTCTGACTCCGTCATTCGTTGGTTCGAATCCAG
>CANRNP010000078.1 GCA_947632015.1 uncultured Clostridia bacterium
GGGGCTATAATATGGACTACGGGGTCGGATTTTACGAATATTTCCTTCTGTGCGAATCCATCGGGGCGAGCCCCGTGCCCATCGTCAACTGCGGACTTTCCGATCAGGGCGGCGCGGCGGATCTGAGCAAGCGCGGCACCCAGATGAAGGGACGGCACCTCAAAGAGACGGCGGACTACGTTCAGGACGCCCTCAACCTCATCGAATTCGCAAACGGCGGCGAAAATACGAAGTGGGGGAAGATCCGCGCGCAGATGGGGCACCCCGCTCCCTTCGGCGTGAAGTACATCGGCATCGGCAACGAGCAGTTCACCGAAACCTATTACAGGCACTATGAACAATTCCTGGAAGCGTTCTTCGCGGCGCAGGCGGCTTCGCCCGAAGTGTACGGCGGCGTACAGCCCATCGTCGGCAACGGCTTGATCTTTGCGGACGCGGTCGGCGGCCCTTCCAACCCCACGCGCGCCTACCTCGCGGACAACGCGGCGCAGGACTATTTGGCGGCGGGCAAGATCGACGGCTGGCAGAAGTACGGCGTCGTCGATCACCACTATTACATGGGGTATAACGACTTCTTCTATTACGCGCCCGAAGAGACCTGCATCTACGACAAATACGAACGCACGGGCGAAAAGGCGTATAAAGTGTTCGTCGGCGAATATTCCGCGAACGCGGCGACGAGCTATGCGGGCACTTCCACCGCGCACGAGACGAACAGCTGGCTCTCCGCGCTCTCCGAGGCGGCGTATATGACGGCGCTCGAACGCAACGGCGACGTCGTCGATCTGGCGGCGTATGCGCCCATGTTCGGCGTTTCCGACGGCACTTACCGCGATAACGGCGCCAACCAGTGGGATGTGGATATGATGTATTTTACCAACACCGAACTTTTGCTCACTCCCAACTATTACGTCCAGAAATTGTTCATGAACAATTCGGGGACGAGCTATGTGACCTCCGCGCTCACCTGCAACGACGAGGAGATCAACACGAAGATGACCTTCGACGCGGACAGCCGCGGAGTAGACCGTATCTACCGCTCCGTCGTGTACGACGCAAAGACGAACGACCTCATCATCAAGCTCGTCAACGCGGGCGATCGGCGCGTGTCGGTGAATTTCGACCTTTCGGGCGAGAAGGTGAAGTCGGTCGCCGACTGCACCGTTCTCGAAAGCACGAGCTCGAACCGTCCCAAGGGGGTGAACCGCTTCGGGTCGGCGGGATTCGAGGTCCGGCCGAGAGAATTCACCCTCGGCGTCGGCTCCGCGTTCGGCTATGCGGCAACGCCTTACAGCGTGACCTGTATCCGCGTGCATCTGGCGTAAAGAACAAGGGTTTTTCGCGGGCGGGAGACGGAAGTCTCCCGCCCGTTTGCGTGAAATGAGGGCAGTCAGCGCACACGTTCCTTTTTTTCGTGCTACAATGTACGGGAGAAAGGAGATGCGTATGAATTTGAAAGAACTGTTTTCTCAAACCCTTCGGGTACCTTATACCGAAGTCGAAGAGACCGCGGCGTCGTACTGCTTCCGCAAGAGGGGAGATACTCTCTTTCTCTTCTTCGAAAAGAGCAACGGCGCCGCCGACTGGAAAAATAACCTCGATTTTCCCGCTAAACCTTACCGCGAGATGGAGCGGACGTGGTTCGTGCACCGCGGATTTCTGCGGGTATTCCGTTCGCTGGAAGAACCGCTCGCCCGCGCGGTCACGGGCGAAGGGGTCGCAAAGATCGTCATATCCGGCTATTCGCACGGCGCGGCGCTCGCCCTTCTGTGTCATGAATATTGCGTCTATCACCGTCCCGACCTTGAAAAGACCATTTCGGGCTTCGGATTCGGCTGTCCGCGCGTCGTGTGGGGGTATCTGCCGAAGGAGGTCGGCGCGCGCTTCAAAAACTTTACCGTTGTGCGCAACTGCCGCGACGTCGTCACCCATCTTCCGCCCGCGCTTTTGGGGTACCGCCATGTGGGGAAACTCCTCCATATCGGGCGGGGAACGCCGCAGGGCGGCGTCGAGTCCCATCTCGCCGAGAACTATCTCGACGCGCTGTCGCGGGAGGTAACGTGATGTCGCAGATCTTGTCCATCGTGCTGTCCTGCCTCGTCTCCTCGGCGGTGGGAGGGGTGCTCGCCTACCTTGCCGCGCGGCGGGAAAAGAGCGCCAAGCGGGATAAGGCGCTTGGAGAGGGGGTCCGCAGCCTTCTGAGGAACCAGCTCATCGAGTATCACGAGAAATACACGGAGCGGGGATACTGCCCGATCTATGTGAAAGAATCCGCGCGCCACAGCTACGAGGCGTATCACGAGCTCGGCGGCAACGGCGTTATCACCAAGCTCTACGAGGACATTATGGCGCTTCCCGAAGAGGAGCCGCCCCGCGGGGCGCGGGAGCGCGGAATGGCGCAGGGCGCGGAAATGGCGCGGAAGTTTTCCTGACGGAGGCTCCCCGCGCGGCAAGAGGGGAGTTTTTGCGGAAAATGAAAATGCCGCCGCGCGGGGAGCCCAAAGCTCCCCGCGCGGCGGCGCTTGAATATCGCAAAATTACACCGTCATTTCCTTGACCGCGCGGTCGGCGTCCCGCTTCATGTCGCGGTTTTTGAGCGCCTGCTTTTTATCGTAGGTGTGCTTGCCGCGGCAGAGGGCGACCTCCATTTTTACGAGAGCGTCGCGGAAGTAAATTTTCAGCGGCACGAGGGTGTAACCCTTTTCGTTGACCCGCCCGACGATCTTGTGGATCTCCTGTTTGTGCAGGAGCAATTTCCTGTCGCGGCGGCTGTCGCGGGTGGAAAACGCCCCGCTCTTGTCGTAGAGGGCGATGTGCATGTTCTTTACAAAAACTTCCCCCCCGCGCACTTCGCAAAAGCATTCGCCCAAAGAGGCTTTGCCCGAACGGAGCGATTTCACTTCGCTCCCTTCGAGCACGATCCCCGCCTCGTATTTTTCTTCGATGAAATACTCGAAGGAGGCGGATTTGTTTACGGCGATGATTTTCATTGCAACCCTCCGATCTTTTTGACGAACGCAAAGAGCGTTCTGCGCATTCCGCCGTCTATGCCCGCGACCCGCACCTCGATCTTGTCGCCGATGGCGAAGGAATGTTTTCTGCCGCGCAAAATAAGCCGTTCGTCCGGCAAGGCGTATTCGTCCGACGGCAGAGTTTCCATCGGCAGGAAGCCTTCCACCGCGTTATCGAGTTCCGCAAACAGCCCGGCGGCGTTCATGCCGGAGACGGTCGCTTCGAACCGCTCGCCGATCTTTTCCCGCATATAGGCGATGATATAGAGCGCGTCCGTTTCCCGTTCGGCTTCCGCGGCGTTTCTCTCGCTCTCGGAAGTGCGGACCGCCGCTTCCTCCACAAACCCGCGGAAGCTCTCCGTTTTCGCGGGATCGGTGAGCGCCGCCTTGACGATGCGGTGGACGCAGAGGTCGGGATAGCGGCGGATGGGGGAGGTGAAGTGGCAATATCGCTCCGAAGCGAGCCCGAAATGCCCCGCGTTGACGGCGGAATAGCGCGCCTTCATCATGGAGCGGAGCATTACGCGGTTGGCGATGGGGAACAGGGGAGAGCCTTCCAGCGCGCCCAAAAGCGCCGCATACTCGCGCGGGGTCGCTTTTTCGGCGCGGAATCCCGCCTTTATGCCCGCCGCGGCGAGGAAGGACGCAAAACTTTCCGCCTTTTCGGGGCTCGGCGGCTCGTGGATGCGGTAGAGAAAGGGAACGTTCTTTTCCGTCATGAGCGCCGCAACGCTCTCGTTGGCAAGCACCATGAACTCTTCGATCATCTCATGGGAGATCGTCCGCACGGGCTCAGGAATGGAGATCTTGCCCTTTTCATAGAGGATCTTCGTCTCCCTGATCTCGAAATCCACGCTTCCGCGCGCCTTTCTCGCCCGTTTGAGGATCTCCGTGAGGCGGACCGCCGTCTTTACGAAATCGGTGAGATCGGCGTATTTTTTTACCGTTTGCGGATCGTTTTCGGCGATCTTCGTCATCTCGGTATAGGTCATGCGGTGGCGGGAGCGGATCACGGAGGGGCGGACGTAACGGTCTGTTACCCTGCCCCGCCGGTCGACCGTCATAAAGCAGGAGAGGGTGAGGCGGTCC
>CANRNP010000079.1 GCA_947632015.1 uncultured Clostridia bacterium
CCGTGAATAACGCTGGAGCCTATCGGTGACGGTAGGCGTAGATAAATGACCGCGCTCGACAGAACCCGGCTTACAGGTCGGCTCGTATTACAACGCCGCCCCGCTTTTAGCGGGGCGGCGTTGTAATGTAAAAAGAAGAAAGACGGGTTCTGTCGAGAGGGGACCCCGCAGAAAGACGAAGTATTTTTGCGGGGAGAGGAGGAGCCGCCAAATGGGGAGCTTTACGTAAGGAAAGCGAGAGGAAGAGGGCGAGCTCCGACGAAGAACCCGGCTTACAGGTCGGCTCGTATTACAACGCCGCCCCGCTTTTAGCGGGGCGGCGTTGTAATGTATTCCTGAATTACGTCACCCTGCCCCGTGCACTGTTCTGTTTCTCTAAGCACGGCACGAGGAGCAAAGCTCCGAAGTAGCGGATAAGCATCCTAAATCTGTCACCCTGAGCGGAGCGGAGCGAAGTCGAAGGGTCGCCGCTTAATAATAAGGTGAGATTTCTCCACGCGCTTCGCTTGGTCGAAATGACAAATTTAGAACGCTTGGTCGGAATGAAAAATTTAGAACGCTCCACCATTTCTAAAACGTCACCCTGAGCCGCCGAGCGGAGCGAGGCGTGTCGAAGGGTCGCCGCAGTCTTAACGCTAAGGCGATTCCTCGACTACGCTCGGAATGACGAATAAGGAAACATTCTAAATATATGTCACCATATATGTCACCCTGCCCCACCCTTTCTAAAACGTCACCCTGCCCCGTGCGCGCGTCGCAACAAAGCGGTCTTTGGAAGCGACCGTCTTTCGCCAGCCGCTATCCTTTCACCGCTTGTTACTCCTTCTCCCAAAAAATCTTGCTATGCAATCTTTTTTGGGATCATTTTGAAAGCACGGCACGAGGAGCTAAGCTCCGAAGTAGCCGACGTGCGAAGCGAGGCGTGTCGAAGGGTCGCCGCTTAATAAATAAGGTGAGATTTCTCCACGCGCTGCGCTTGGTCGAAATGACAAATTTGGAACGCTTGGTCGGCGCGATAAATTTTGGAGCGCTTGGTCGGAATGACAAATCAAAAATAACGCGGCGCAAAAATTGCGCCGCGTGTAGCTTAAAACTTTTTGAGTTATTTTACGAGGAGGCTCTTTCCCGTCATTTCGGGCGGGACGGGCAATCCCATCACTTCGAGCAGGGTGGGGGCAAGGTCGGCAAGAATGCCGTCGGTGCGAAGTTTCGCGCCCTTGTACTCCTCGGAAATGAGAACGACGGGGACGGGGTTGGTCGTGTGCGCCGTGAACGGGGAGCCGTCGGTATCGAGCATCTTATCCGCGTTGCCGTGGTCGGCGGTGAGAAGCACTGCGCCGCCCATCGAAAGGATCTTGTCCACGACTTTCTTCACGCATTCGTCTACCGTGTGCACCGCCTTTACCGCCGCGGGGATCACGCCCGTGTGTCCCACCATGTCGCAGTTGGCGAAGTTCAGGATCATCGCGTCGTATTCGCCCGAATCGAGCTCTTCGAGCGCGCGTTCGGTGACTTCGGGCGCGGACATTTCGGGTTGCAGGTCGTATGTCGCCACCTTCGGCGAATTGATGAGCACCCGCACTTCGTTCTCGTTGGGTTTTTCCACGCCGCCGTTAAAAAAGAAGGTGACGTGCGCGTATTTTTCGGTCTCCGCGATGCGGAGCTGCTTTTTGCCGCACTTTGCGAGATATTCGCCGAGGGTGTTTTCAAGGCTCTGTTTGGGGAAGGCGATCTCCACATCCCGGTATTCCGCGTCGTACACGGTGAAGCAGACGTACACGGGGTGCAAAAAGCCTGTCTTTCGCTCGAACGCCGTGCCTTTGGGAACGACGAAGGGATCCTGCGAAAAGGCGCGGGTGATCTCCCTCGCCCTGTCGGGGCGGAAGTTGAAGAAGATGATGCTGTCGCCCTCCCCGACGAGCGCCACGGGCTTGCCGTTCTCGCAGATGTTTGTGGGAAGGACGAATTCGTCCGTTACGCCGCCCGCATAGGAATCTTCGAGCGCTTTCACGGGGTCGTCCGCTTTGATTCCCGTGCCGAGGGTGAGCATATCGTAACTCTTTTCCTCGCGGTCCCAGTTGTTGTCGCGGTCCATCGAGTAATATCTGCCCGAAAGAGAGGCGAGCTTGCCGTAGCCGATTTCCTTCATATAGGCGAGCAGTTCTTTCACATATTCCACGCCCGAAGTGGGGGAAACGTCTCTTCCGTCCATAAAGGCGTGGACGAAGGCTTGCGGCACGCCGCGCTCTTTCGCCATTTTCAGCAGGGCGAAGAGGTGGGTGATATGGGAATGCACGCCGCCGTCGGAGAGCAGACCCCAAAGATGCAGTTGCTTGCCGCTGTTTTTCGCGCTGTCCATCGCGCGGATGAGGGCGGGATTTTCGAAGAAGTCGCCGTCCTCGATCGCCTTCGTGATCTTGGTGAGATCCTGATAGACGATCCGCCCCGCGCCCATGTTGAGGTGCCCGACTTCGGAGTTGCCCATCTGCCCGTCGGGGAGCCCGACGGAGAGCCCGCTTGCGCCGAGCGTGGCGGAAGGATATTCTGCGCGGAAGCGGGTCACGTTTTTACTGCCGTCCATATAGATGGCGTTGCCGTTCGTTTCGGGGTTGAGCCCGTAACCGTCCATGATGATGATCGCATAGGGAATTTTCTTCATGTTTCATTCTCCTTTTATTCCCAGCTATTATACACCAAAGAGCGCGTTTTATCAAGCGCATAGGCGGAAATTTTTCCTTCTTTTTTGCGGGGCAAGAGTGAAAAAAGCCGAGAGAAAAACAGCCCCCCGCCGCAAAAGCGTTCGCTTTTGCGGCGGGGGGCGTTACATTCCTATTTTTCGTTTCTTTCCGTTACTTATCGAAATTGACGATCGTTGCGAAATCTTCGGCTTTCAGCGAAGCTCCGCCGATGAGCCCGCCGTCGATTTCGGGCTGTGCCATGAGCCCCTTGCAGTTCTTGGCGTTCATCGAGCCGCCGTACTGGATGCGCATCCTGCCGACGTTCTTGCCCGCATACACCTTCTTCATGCGCTTGCGGATGTAGCCGATCGTCTCGTTCGCCTGCTCGTCGGTTGCCGTTCTGCCCGTACCGATCGCCCAAATGGGCTCGTAGGCGATCACGAGTTTCGAAAAGTCCTCCACGCCCGCAAAATCGAGTTCGATCTGCTTGTCGAGCACCTTTTCCGTGAGCCCGCCTTCGCGCTCTTCGAGGCTCTCGCCGATGCACACAATGGGGGTGAGCCCCGCATTGAGCGCGGCAAGCGTGCGCTTGTTCACCGTCTCGTCCGTCTCGCCGAAGTAGGCGCGGCGTTCGCTGTGCCCGATGATGACGTATTGCACGCCGTATTCTTTGAGCATGTTCGCGGAGATCTCGCCCGTGTACGCGCCTTTTTCCGCAAAGTGGACGTTCTGCGCGCCGAGCCTTATTTTGGAGCCGTGGATCGCTTTTTTGACGGCGGGGATGTCGATGGCGGGCACGCATACCACAATGTCGCATTTGGCGTCCTTTACGAGGGGTTTGAGCGCTTTTACAAGCTCCGTGCCCTCGCTCGCCGTGTTGTTCATTTTCCAGTTTCCTGCAATAATGGGTCTTCTCATATTTGATTTCCTTTTTCGGTATTTTTTATTTCGTTTGACGTATGTTTGCGTTTGCTCGCGTTTGGCGTTAAGACTGCGGCGACCCTTCGACTTCGCTACTTCGGAGCTTTGCTCCTCGTGCCGCCCTTCGGCAACATAGAACGCGCGGGCGGGGCAGGGTGACGGATTTAGAAGCGGGCAGGGTGACGGATTAGAACATGCAAAATACTCTTGCCCACCCCTTGAGGGGTGGGTGTCACGCGCATAGCGCGTGACGGAAGGGGTGTCGT
>CANRNP010000080.1 GCA_947632015.1 uncultured Clostridia bacterium
GTCCGAATACAGCCATTTTTTGATGATGGGCATCATGTTCTCGCTGGAAATGCGGATATTGCCTGTTTTTGCCATAAGATACTCCCGTGCCGCGCCGCCGCTTGCCCGCGGGCAAGCGGCGGCGCGCTATTTTGATTTCCTTACTTATATACACAAAAAAATCCGTCACAAAACGGATTTTACACAAATTTTCAGGCAAAATTTTACAGCGTGACGAGCATCAGCACGACGGGAAGGGTCACGGCGGAGAGCATGGTCGCGGTAGAAAAAGCCGCCGCCGCATACCGCTTGTCCCCGTCGAATTTTTCCGCGAACGCCACGATGCTCGCCGCGGGCGGCATGCTCATCGCGATCACGGGCGCGAGCAGGACATAGGGCGCGCCTTCGAAGATCCCCGCCAGCTTGAAGGGAAGGATGAGAAGATAGGTAAGCGCCACCGAGCCTAAAAGCCGCATCGCCGCGGCGAGATAGATTTTGGGATCGGCAAAGAGTTCCCGCGGCGAGAGCTCCGCGAGCCTGACCCCCGCGATCAGCATGGAGAGCGGCGCCGTCATGTCCCCCGCATAGGTCGCAACGGAGCCGAGCTCCTTCACCGCGGGCATATTGAAGATGTTGATCTGCGGCACGAGGAAGAGCAGCAGCCCGACCGCGCTCCCGACGGAGCAGGGGTTGAGAAAGGCGCGGCGCAAAGAGATCTGCTTTTTATCCTGCGTGATGAGGTAGGCGCCGAGCGTCCAGATGAGGATGTTGAACACGACCGCAAACACGATGACGTACATCATCGCCTCCGAGTCCCCTTCCGTGAACATATCCACAAAGGGAAGCCCGATAAAGGAGCAGTTCGAAAAAACGGAGATGAACACGAGAATGTCCCGTTTCCGCTTTTCCTCTTTCATGAAGCGGAACAAAAGGCTCGCGAAAAGAAAGGTGAGCAAGATCGCCGCAAGGGCAAAGAGCGCAACATAGAGAAAGTTCAGAAGCACTTCCCCCGAAGGCGCGATCGGGTCTACCGCAAACGCCTTTACGGAGAGAAAGGGCTGGCAGAAGCAGAGCAGAATGTTCGCGAGGGAAAACAGGCTTTCCGAGCGCACGAGCTTTGCTTTGCGCAGAACGAATCCCGACAGCGCAAAGACGAACAGCACGAGCAATATGAGCGCGGTTTTCTCTACGATCCTCAGCATCTCTTTCCTCTTTCCTTTATATATAATATAACATAGGCAACCCGCTTTTGCCCTCTTTGCGCGGCGAAACGGGTGACAGCCGAAAACCCGACCGCGGCGCGGTCGGGTTTGAAATTCAAGATGAAAGTTACTTGTTTTCCTCGTCGGACCCGATGAGCTCGGAAATGGAAGCGCCAAAGCTCTCGCTCTCGCTCCATTCTCTGTATTCATCCTCTTCTTCGGGGTTAGAAGTCTTTCTGCTCGCCTTCTTCGTCCTCGGACGGTCGTCGTCGCGGCGCTCCGCATGCTCTTTGCGTTCGGGGCGCTCCGTTTCGGGACGGGGCTGCAATGCCTTGATGGAGAGGGTGATCTTCCGCTCGGCGGGATTGAACGCCAAAATCTTCGCGTCGATCTCTTCGCCGATGCTGAGCACGGAAGTGGGATTTTCCAGCCATTCATGGGTGATCTGGGAGACGTGCACGAGCCCGTCTACCCCTCTTTCGAGTTCCACGAACGCGCCGAAGGGCACGATGCGCACGACCTTGCCGTGAACAATGTCGCCTTCCGCATATTTCTCCGCCGCAAGCTCCCAAGGCTGGGGCTGCAACTGCTTATAGCCGATGGAGACCTTCTTGTTCTCGCGGTCTACCTTCAACACTTTGAACTGATAGCGCTTGCCGATTTCGAGCACGTCGGTCACGCTCTTCACGCCCGCCCAGCTCAGATCGGAGATGTGCGCGAGGCAGTCGAACCCGTCTACGGAGACGAACGCGCCGAAAGAGGTCACTCTCTCGACCTTGCCTTCCACGACATCGCCCTCATGGATCGATTCGAAGAACGCCGCTTCCTTTTCCGCCTTGGCGGCTTCGCGCGCCGCTCTCTCCTCTTCGATGATGACGCGCTGGGAAGCAATGATCTCCTTTCTGCGCTCCTTTCTGATTTCGAGCAGGCGCAGGCGGAGCTTTTTGCCGACATATTTTTCGAGCTCTTTTACGTATCCTGAGCGGATCTCCTTTGCGGGGACGAAAACGGGATAGGTACCGAGCTCAGCCGTAAGACCGCCCTTGTTGAACCCGGTGCAGATGACCGAGAATTCCTTTCCTTCCTCGATCTCTTTGAGCTGCTCTTCCTCTTCCCGGATCTTTTGAAGCATTTTCTCGGAGAGCTTTACCTTGGGGGTGACTTCGACGACGATCACCTGGATCTCCGAGCCGACTTTCTCGGCATACGCTTCGCGGGAGTACTCTTCCGTAGCCAGCTCCTCTTTCGCAAGCAAAATTTCGAGCTTGCCGGAGGCGGAAACGTACACGCCCTCATCGGTCGCGGAAACGATCTTGGCAGTGATGATCTGCCCTTTCTTGTACCGCTCTTCCTTGTCGATCCCCTCAACGACGTCCATCATTGTCGTTGCCTGAACTTCCGCACTGTTTTCTTCCATCTTGAAAAGAACCTCCTGAGTCTGCCAATCGGGAGTGCTTGCCCCCGCTATGACGCCGACCCTTTCATAAAATAAAAATTTTTCATATTCGAAATCGTCAGCCCGCTCCAAGCGAAAGACCCGCTTGCAGTATTCCGACGCAATTTCGCAGAGCTTGCCCGTGTTGCTGCTGTTCAGCCCACCGAGCACGATCACGGCGTCGCAGGAGCGCGCGATCTGCGCCGCTTCCTTCTGTCGCCATATAGTAGTATAACAAATTGTCTTAAAAATCTCAACTGTTTTTTGACATACTTTTCGAATATTTTCCGCAATTTTCAAAAATCTTTGCTCGGAAAAGGTCGTTTGGGACACAAAAACGATGTTTTTTTCCGCGAGACGGGAAAAATCCTCCTCTTCGGAGGAAACGACGTACACCTCTCCTTCGCACCAGCCGATGAGCCCCTCCACTTCGGGATGCTCCTTTCTGCCCGCGATGACGACCGTCTTTCCCTCCTTGCCCGCCGCCGCGACGATGCGTTGCGTCCGCTTGACGAAGCGGCAGGTGCAGTCGATCGTCTCGATGTTCCGCCGCGCGCACTCCTCGTACACCGCCCGCCCCACGCCGTGAGAGCGGATGATGAGCTTCGCGCCCGCGGGCACTTCGCCGAGCGAATGCACGGTGGGGATGCCGCGCGCCTCCACCCGCTTGACGACTTCGGGGTTATGGATGAGTTCGCCGAACAGATAGGTATTTTCGGGCGGGACGGTGAGCGCCGTGTCCACGGCGTATTTCACCCCCGAACAAAAGCCGCTGTGCCGCGAGAAGATCGCCTTCATTGTTTTTTGCGTTTCCGCCGCTCCTTCTTCGCGGCAAGCATGGCGCGGTGCTCCGCGCGCAGCTCATAGAGCCTGTTTTTGAGTTTTTCGTCCGCCTCGGCGTAGTCCGCCTGCGTAAGCCGCCTGTCGTAATAATCGCTCAGCTCCATCGGCTCGCCGAACACGACGTGGGTGACGTGAAAGACGCGCGGCTTGTTGCAGATGACGAACGGGATGACGGGCGTCTTGGTCTTGATGGCAAGGAATGCGGCGCCGCCGTGGAA
>CANRNP010000081.1 GCA_947632015.1 uncultured Clostridia bacterium
AAGCAAGACAAGGAAAACGAGCATTGCCGACGGGGAGTTTACTTGGCGTAAATGACCCAAGGCAAGCGGAGTTTGACACCGTATTGCGCCGCATACATGCGGCAGAACTTTTGGTGGACCTGCGCAGAGTTGAACTGCGGTCTTACAAGGTTCCTCCGCGGACCCTACACGCTTAGTCTGTGGTCAGATCTCGCCCGCCGTCGGTCCACAGACAAGCGTCCGACGGGCATGCCTCCGGAATTCATCGTTCTTTGGGGGAAGCAAGCCAAAGGACAACGTTCCCTACTGAAATGACGCTCTGTTCCCGACCGTAGGATTCGGGGCAGAACGGAGCGTAAAGGTTACGCCGCAAGTGCCAAACGGGAAGCGGGAGCTCTCCGGCTGGCGATTTCGCTGTTTTCAGCAATTAAAATTTTTCCGTTTTTACGGAGCCGAGCCTCCGGCGTGCGTCCGACGAAATCCGCTTGCAATCGAATCCGAAACAGGCCCATTCCGATCGTCCGTTATTTATCATAAATGATTTTTCTGCAAATGTCAAGCGATTTTCGAAAAAGAAACGCCCGAACTCTCCCGCAGAACGATTTACCATTCCTCCCTTCCGCAGAGAACGTCTATGGGGACGGAAAACAGGTCGGCGAGGAGCCAAAGATAGGAGAGCGTGGGTTCCGTTTTCTTCTGTTCCCACTCGCTCACGCACTGTTGTGTGACCCCTATCTCTTTTGCGAGCGCCGCCTGCGACAAATTTTTTTCCGTGCGAAGAATTTTCAAGTTCTCCGCAAACCGCATTTCCATAAAAATATTTTACAATTATTCTTGTAAAAATACTTGACTAACAAGAATACTTGTGATATGATTGTTTCAAAAACAAATGCAAAGGAGATTTTTGATGTTCGGCTTATTGAAACGTTTTATTCTTTGGGGGGTCAGAGTTGTTTGCGCGATTTTGCTGGTCGTCGGCGTAGCGATGGCGATCATGGACGAAAAAGCGCGCGTAGCGGGGATCATTCTTGCCGTTGTGGCGCTCATCGTTGGCGTCGGATCGGCAAAAATATCGGATAAAGCAACAAAAAAGCAAGAGATGCAAAAGGTGGACGTCTGCAAACACTGTAAGCAATCCATGCGCGGCGCACGGTACACTTACAAATATAACCTTTCAAACATTTGGAGCGATCATGTGACGCTCCCCGTAGATTTCACGGTGACCTGCCCGCATTGCGGAAAAGAAACGTATCTTCAAGAATATGTCTATCTGTCGAACTATACCACGAATTCGACCGATAAAAATCTGAAAGAAGCGGATAAGAAGATCCAAGAACTGATCGGCGAACTTTTTCCCGATTGACGGATATCCACAACCGAAATAAAAATTATAAAATGGCGTCCGATCGCTCCATTCGGACGCCGTTTTTTTATGAAAAATAAGAATCGTTATGAAAAAAACCGCACAAAGCGCCGCGCGTCGTTCCACTCAATTCAATACCACGTCTTTGAGGCTGTCGTACTTTTTCATGGCGGCCTCTTTGATCTCTTCAAAGTTGAGCCGCCGCTCGAACGCTTCGTCCGAGAGTTTCTTCGCGGCAAAGATCACGTCCGTAGAATAGCGCAAATTTTTAATATCGTTCAAGAATTTTCCGCTCTGTCGGGTGCCGAAAAAGTCCCCGCTGCCCCTGAGTTCGAGGTCCTTTTCCGCGAGCTTGAAGCCGTCCGTCGTCTGTTTCAGAATGCTTAGCCGCTCCATGGCGGTCTCGCTCTCGTTTCCCACCAAAAGGAAGCAATAGCTCTTATCGCTTCCCCGCCCCACTCTGCCGCGGAGCTGGTGAAGCTGCGAAAGCCCGAACCGCTCCGCGTTATAGATCACCATGATGGTGGCGTTGGGAACGTCTACGCCGACCTCGATGACGGTCGTCGAAACGAGGCAATCGTACTCCTTGTTTTTGAACGCCGCCATAATCTCCGCCTTTTCCTTCTCCTTCATTCTGCCGTGGAGGAGGGCGAAGCGCACGTCGAAGAGCTTGCCTTTGAGCTCCTCGTAAAGCTCGGTGACGGAGGTCACTTCCCCCTCGTCGTCATCGATCTTGGCGCAGACGAAATACGCCTGCTTGCCCGCTTTGGTCTCGCGGCGGATATAGGCGAGCATGTCCCCGTATTTATAGGCGGGAATGACGGACGTGGAGATCTCCTGCCGCTCCTTCGGCTTATCGGGAATGGTCGTAATGTCGAGATCGCCGTAAAAGATCAGCGACAGGGTGCGCGGAATGGGCGTTGCCGACATCACGAGCACGTCTGCGCCGTTCCCCTTTTCGCTCAGCGTGTTGCGTTGGGAAACTCCGAAACGGTGCTGCTCGTCGCACACGCAAAAGGCGAGGTTTTGGAAGAGGACGTCCCCCTGCAAAACGGCGTGCGTGCCGCAGAGGATATCGATCTCCCCCATCGCAAGCGCCGTTTTGATCTCCCGCTTCTCCTTGGCGGTGGAGCCGCCCGCGAGGTAGGCGACGCGGTAATCGGGGAAAATGTTGCAAAGCGT
Source organism: uncultured Clostridia bacterium (assembly GCA_947632015.1). Taxonomy (GTDB): domain Bacteria; phylum Bacillota; class Clostridia; order Christensenellales; family Borkfalkiaceae; genus Gallimonas. Next base: position 2,525 of record CANRNP010000081.1, read on the forward strand.
CTGGAAGTTTTGCGCCGCGAGCACTTCGGTCGGGGAGAGATAGACGGCCTGGAAACCGCTCTTTACCGCCATGAAGATGCCCGTGAGCGCGACGGCGGTCTTTCCGCTGCCGACGTCCCCCTGCAAAAGGCGGTTCATGCGGACGGGGGAAGTGAGATTATCGTAGATCGCCCGCACGGCGCCCTGCTGTCCCTTGGTAAAGATGAAGGGAAACCGCTTTTCGAAGTCGGCAACCTCCCGTTCGGTGACGGTATATCGGTTGAGCCGCGCCTCGTTCTTATCCCCCTTGATGAGCTTAAAGGCGGAGATGAGGGTAAAATACTCTTCCAGGGCGATACGCTCGGAGGCGTTGATGAGCTGGGTCTGCGATTCGGGGCGGTGAACGGCGAAATACGCCTGCCTGAGCGGCGAAAGTTTGTACTTTTTGATCAGTTCTTCCGGGATGACGGTGCGGACGGGCTCCAAGGAGAGCGCTTCCGCCATGCAATCGCGCAAAACGCGCTGGGTAAGTCCCCCGCGCAGGGGATAGACGGGCACGAGCCCTTTGAGTCGGGTATTTTTATCGAGCGGCTCGAAGGAGGGATTCACGAGAGAGATGCGGTCGTAATAGTTCTGCACCCTGCCGTAAAAGAGATATTCGCCCGGTTTGAGTTTTTGGGCGATATAGGGCATGTTGAACCAGACGGCGGTAAAATGGTCGTTCCCCTGCGAAAGAAGGGCGCGCACCGTTTTTCGCCGTCCGGCGTAGCGGACGGGCTCGACCGAGACGAGCGTACAGGCAAGGAGCGCCATATCGTTATGAAAGACTTCCCGGACGGAAACGCGGTTTGTCATATCGAGATAGGCGCGCGGAAAATAGCGCACGAGCTGCGCCGTATCGAAAATTCCGAGTTTTGCGAAGTCCTTGGAGCGTTTTTCCGAAACTCCGCGAAGTAATGAGATCCTCATAGCATTTCCTAATCACGTCATGTTGAGCGAAGGCGTTAGCCGTAGTCGCCCCGCGCGAAGTTCTGTTTCTCTAAGCGCGGCACGAGCCGCAGGCGAAGGAAACATCGCCTTTCTAATCACGTCATTCCGAGCGAAG
>CANRNP010000082.1 GCA_947632015.1 uncultured Clostridia bacterium
CTTCACGGACTCGAACCGCGGACCAATCGGTTATGAGCCGACCGCTCTAACCAACTGAGCTAAAGGCCCGATGCATCTACCGCATCAACAACGCTTGATTATCATATTATAAAAAGAGAGAAAAGTCAAGTATTTTTTCGGTGATTTTTCAAATTCAGAGAACTTTTTTTTCGACGGAATAACAGCCGTTTCCCGCGATTGCGCCATTTTCGGCAGTTGCTTTTCTGTTACAATACGATCAAATACATCGGAGGGAAAAGATGAGGCTTCAAACCGATTCCCGCGGACAGGATCTTTACATCTATCTTTCGGGCGAACTCGACGAGTGTTCGGTGAAAGAGATGCGCGCGCTTGCCGACCGCACGATCGACGAGCACGCGGGATATTCCCGCGCCATCTTCAATCTGGCGGGCGTAAAGTTCATGGATTCGACCGCCATCGGGTTTTTGATCGGGCGCTATAAGCGGCTGAAAAGATACGGCGTGCAGATGCTTCTCGAAGCTCCGGACCGGAATGCCGACAAAATACTTTCCATGAGCGGGATCTACACCCTTATGCCGAGGATCTGAACGATGAATCAAATGCAACTCAAATTTTTAGCACGGTCCGAAAACGAAAATTTTGCCCGCAACGTCGTTGCGGCGTTTGCGCTTCCGCTCAATCCCACCCTCTCAGAACTCTCCGACGTGAAAACGGCAATTTCCGAGGCGGTGACGAACTGCATCGTGCACGCCTATCCTGCGGACGAGAGCGGCTGGATCACCCTCGAATGCGTGACGGAAGGGGACACGTTACATATCACCGTATCGGACAGCGGGAAGGGCATCGCCGACTTGGAGCAGGCGCTCGCGCCCTTCTATACCTCTCTGCCCGATGAGGAGCGTTCGGGAATGGGATTCACCATTATGCAGACGTTTATGAGCGGGTTTTCCGTCGAATCGGAACAGGGCGTCGGGACAACGGTCAAAATGAGCAAAAAGTTCGGGGCAAGGACGAACGGCAATGCTCGATGAGAAGGACACGCTCTCTTATCTGCGCCTTGCCAAAGCGGGGGACGGCGCCGCAAAGGAAAAGCTCATATCCGAAAACGTTTCCCTGCTCAAAAGCATCATCAAGCGCTACCTCGGCAAGGGCGTAGAGTACGACGACCTCTACGAACTCGCCTGTATGGGCTTTTTGAAGGCGATCAACGGGTTCGACGAACGCTTCGGCGTTCGCTTTTCCACCTACGCCGTACCCATGATCGCGGGCGAGATCAAGCGGTTTTTGCGCGACGACGGCAGCATTAAGGTCTCCCGCGCGATGAAGCGCGCCGCCCGCGAGATGAACCGTTTCATCGAGGAATACACCGCGGCGCACGGGGAGCAGCCCTCCGTAAAAGAGCTCGCCGACGCCTTTTCGGTGGACGAAGGGGAGGCGGTGATCATTCTCGGCTCTTCGCGGATGCCGCTGTCCATTTACGAGCAGTCGGACTATAAAGACGAAAAGTCGGTGTCGCTGATAGACCGCCTTCCCGCAAAGGACACGCAGGAGGATATGCTCGACCGCATGCTCTTGCGCGCGGCGATCGAAGAGTTGCCCGACCGCGAGAAAAAGATCGTCTTTTTGCGCTATTTCCGCGACATGACACAGAGCGAAGTGGCGCGCAGGATCGGGGTCTCGCAGGTGCAGGTCTCCCGTATCGAGAGCAAACTCATCGACCGCTTCCGCAAAGCGCTGGAAGGATAGCTCTTTCTTAAATATGTTGTTTTTGTGAAATTTCGAATTTTATCGTTGATTCCTTGACAATTTTTTCCGGACGTGTATAATAAGAATATTGTAAAACGATCGCGTAAGTTTCCCAAGAAATTTGCGCCTTTTTTCGCTCAAACCTTTTTTCAACATTTTAGGAGGTGTTTTTTTGATAAAGACACTTGCAAAGAGCATCCGGGAATATAAACTTTCCTCGATCCTCTCGCCCGTGATCGTAACGGGGGAGGTCGTTCTCGAATGCCTTATTCCGTTCGTCATCAACGAGCTCGGAAACGCGATCTCCGCGGGCGTCGGCATGTGGGAACGCGGCGCAACGTCGTGGTCGTCGCTCGGAATCGGGCAATATGCGCTCATCCTCGTTGCCATGGCGCTTGCCTCGCTTGCCTGCGGCGCCTTGGCGGGTCTGTTCTGTTCAAAGGCTTCCTGCGGCTTTGCAAAGAACCTCAGAAAGGACCTTTACTACAAGGTGCAGGACTTCTCCTTCGAGAATATCGATAAATTCTCGACGCCCTCTCTCGTCACCCGCATGACGACAGACGTCAACAACGTGCAGTTCGCCTATATGACGATCATCCGTACCGCCATCCGCAGTCCGCTCATGATGGCGTTCTCGGTCGTGATGGCGTTTGTTATCGGCGGACACCTCGCGTGGATCTTCCTCGCCGTCATTCCGCCCCTTGCCATCATCCTCTTTTTCATCATGTGGAAAACGATGCCGCTCTTCCACAGCGTGTTCAAAAAGTACGATAACCTCAACGAGAGCATCCAGGAGAACGTAAAGGGGATCCGCGTCGTCAAGTCCTATGTGCGGGAAGAGCACGAAAAGGAGAAGTTCGACCGCGCGGCGACCGATGTGCAGAAAGACTTCACGAAGGCGGAGCGCATCCTCGCGTGGAACAACCCCGCAATGCAGCTCTTCTTCTACGGCGTCCTCTCGACGACCCTCTTCCTCGGCGCCTATATCGCCGTGATGCAATCGGGCACCGACGCCGTCAATATCGTCGGCAGAGAGATCACCGTCTGGACGATCTCCCAGCTCGTCGTCTACGGCATGCAGATCCTGATGTCCCTCATGATGTTCTCGATGGTCTTTGCGATGATCACGATGTCCATCGAGAGCATGCGCCGTATCGGCGAAGTGTTGCAGGAACAGCCCACCTTGCACAGCCCCGAAAACGCCGTTCACGAGGTGAAGGACGGCTCCATCGACTTCTGCGACGTGAGTTTCAAATATTCGGCGACCGCCGAAAAAAATGTGCTCGAAGATATCGATCTGCATATCAGATCGGGGGAGACGATCGGGATCATCGGCGGCACGGGCTCTTCCAAGTCTTCCCTCGTCAACCTCATCTCCCGCCTCTACGACGTGACGGAGGGGTGCGTGAAGGTAGGGGGGCGCGACGTGCGGGAATACGACCTCGAATCTCTCCGCAACCAGGTTGCGGTCGTGCTCCAAAAGAACGAGCTGTTCTCCGGCTCGATCAAGGATAACCTGCGGTGGGGGAACCCCGACGCCACGGACGAAGAGCTCGTAGAGGCGTGCAAACTCGCGCAGGCGGACGAATTCATCCAGAGTTTCCCCGAAAAGTACGATACCCATATCGAACAGGGGGGCACCAATGTCTCCGGCGGGCAGAAACAGCGCCTCTGCATTGCCCGCGCCCTTCTGAAAAAGCCCAAGATCTTGATCTTGGACGACTCGACTTCCGCCGTCGATACCCATACCGACGCGCTCATCCGCAAATCTTTCCGCGAATATATCCCGTCCACGACGAAGATCATCATCGCGCAGCGCACCTCCTCGGTGGAGGACGCCGAC
>CANRNP010000083.1 GCA_947632015.1 uncultured Clostridia bacterium
CACGAGGAGCAAAGCTCCGAAGTAGCGGAGCGAAGCGAAGTCGAAGGGTCGCCGCAGTTTTATTAACGCTAAGGCGATGTTTCGACACGCCGCTTTGCGGCGGCTCAACATGACGTGATTGAGAAGGGACTTCAAATATGTCACCCTGCCCGCCCGCCCGTTTCCAAATTGTCGCCCTGCCCCGCCTTTAATTGCGAAAGAATCGACCGAAAAATGAATTGACCGAAAAGGAGTTTTATTATGCGAATGCGGAGAAAACGGCATTTGGAGCCGCGGATGGAACGGTGTAAAGATCTGCTCGCCGCCCGTGGGAGACCTTGCCTCAACCTGAAAGAGGCGGCGGAAAACTTCCGCGCCCTCTTGGACTATTCCGCGCTTTTCGGCAACGACGCTCCCGTGGAGCTCGAAATCGGCTGCGGGAACGGCGGCTTTATCTCAGAGCTCGCCCGCAGAACGCCGCAGACGAATTTCCTCGCCGTAGAGGTCTGCTCCAACGTCATCCTCACGGCAATGGAAAACTGTATCGCCGCGGGGATCGCCAACGTGCGTTTCCTCAATATCCCCGCCGAGATCCTGCCCTGCTACATTCCCGAAAACAGCGTGGAAAAGATCTATCTCAACTTTTCTACCCCCTTGCCCGAAACGAGCCGCGAAAAACAGCGCCTCACCTCTTCCCGCTTTTTGCTCATCTACGAAAAGCTCCTCAAAGAGGGCGGGTGTATCGTGCAAAAGACGGACAGCGCCGAATTTTTCGAGTATTCCCTTGCAAAGTTCCGTGAGCACGGCTTTGAAGTGAGGGAAGTGACGCGCGATCTCCACCACAGCGAATATGCAAAGGAGAACATCGTCACCGAATACGAAAGAAATTTTTCCGGGAAAGGGATGCCGATCTTCCGCGCCGTCGCCGTAAAGAATCGCTCGTTTCCCGGTTGACAAAACCCGCAATATCCTGTATAATTCTGTATGATCCAAAAAAGGAGCGTTTTATGTGGTACGAGATCCTCTTTCGGGTATTGAGCATTGTCAATTACGTCGTCATCATTCTGATCGCACTCCCCATTGTGTTGCAGGTGCTCTATATCCTCTTGGCGTTTTTGCCCAAGAAGAAATTCCCGAAGAGCGAAAAAAAGGGACGGATCGCCTACCTCATTCCCGCCCATAACGAGGCGGACGTCATCGCAGCTGCGGTGCGCGACCTCATTGCGGGGCAAAATTATCCGCGCGAACGGTTCGACGTCTACGTCGTTGCGCATAATTGTACCGACGAAACCGCGGAGGAAGCGCGGAAGGCGGGGGCGATCGTGCTCACCCTCGACGATCCCGATCCCGCCCATCGCATGGCGCTCTATCCGTTGAAGTACGGCGTAGAACAGATCATCGGCATGGAGGAACCTTATGATTTCATCGTCCATCTCGACGCGGACAACCATATCAACGCCGAGTTTTCTTCCCTCATGAACGACGCCTACCAGTCGGGCGTAGACTTTGCCCGTCCCTACGAGGGGGCGCTCAACGCCAACCAAAACTTCTACACCAAAGCGAGCGCGATGCTCTATTGCTTCGATTCCCGCTACGGCTCCCGCGTGCGCGAACGGCTGCATCTTTCGGCGCACGTCAATGGGAGCGGCGCGATGATGAGCGTGAGAATGCTCAAAAAGACGGGCGGGTACGACAGCGTGACGATGTGCGACGACGCAGAATTCAATTTGAACCGCATGTACGACGGATACCGCGGCAGATTCGTGGAGGACGCCGTCGTCTATGAGGATATGCCCGCCTCTTTCCGCGATACCCTCGTCCGCAACCGAAGGATGGGAAGCGGCGTTATGGACCTCTTCAAAAAGAATGCCTTCCCCATGCTCGGCGCCTTTTTCCGCACGGGGAATTTCTCCTTCATCGAGGTCTTTCTGCTCTACATGCTCAATATGCTCAATATCCTCATCGCCGTTTGGGTGCCGCTCTATTATGTCTACCATTTTCTCTTCTGCGGCTTTGCCGCCTACGGCGGGCTTGCCCTCAGCCTCTTTCCCGCGGAGTACTATTCCTCGATGATCTGGACGACGCTCATCGTTGCCGCCTGTATCCTCGTGGGGCTGTTTTTGCTCTTCGGCTATGTGCAGGCGCTGGGGCTCGTGCTCTCCGATTATAAAAAACTCGGCGCCGAAAACCGCCGCCGTCTCCTTCCCACCGTATTTTTGTTCCCGTTGTTTCTCATTTTATATGCGATGACATTGCTTGCGGGAGCGATGTCCAAGCCCAAGACGTGGGGCAAACTCAACCGCACCAAACAGAAATAAGCTATGGAAGATCTTGCGCTCAGAATCGAAAATCTGTATAAATCCTACGGGAACGTAAAGGCGGTGAACGGCATCTCCTTTACGGTGAAGAAGGGGGCTTTGTTTGCCTTCCTCGGCATCAACGGCGCGGGGAAGAGCACCACCATCAACATGATCTGCTCCATCCTCAAAAAGGACGGCGGCAAAATTTATGTGGGCGGGCACGACCTCGACGGGGAGTCCTTTGCCATCAAGCGGGAGCTGGGGGTGGTATTCCAGACGAGCGTGCTCGACCGCGAGCTCACCGTAAAACAGAACCTCGACATCAGGACCTCCTTTTATTCCCTCTCCAAGGAGGAGAGACGGCGGAACGTGGAGGAGATCGTAAAGCTGTTGGAGCTCGACCCCATTTTGGGGCGCCCCGTGAAAAATCTTTCGGGAGGGCAGATGCGCCGCGTGGATATTGCCCGCGCGATGGTGCACCGCCCGCGGCTCCTCATCCTCGACGAACCCACGACGGGGCTCGATCCCAAGACGCGGCTCGTCGTCTGGTCGCTCATCGACCG